>JAGWKU010000018.1 GCA_028873375.1 Verrucomicrobiota bacterium | reverse complement strand
ATTTGGCAAAGCCGGCGGCCAAGATTTCCATCAGGCCAAAGGCCGGCGCGAGAGGGGTTCCCTATTTGTAATAGGGGGCCCTGAGCGCGGATGGAAAGGTTGGAATGCCGGCGCAGCCAAAAACCAAATTTTGAATCACGTTGTGTATAGTCGCTCGATCGGGTTTAGATTAGGGCTATAGGGGGGTAAAAAGTGCAATTTTATCTTCGATGTCTGAAGATATTCTGTCACCGCCTTATTCCTGTAGTACCCTGCGTTATCACAGAAAATATGAACCTTCTTTTTCCCCGGGTACGCAGCCTCGATCTTTTGAAAAAAACTGATAGTCGCCTCTGCATTCAGCATTTTATCTTCCTGGATCAGAACTTTATGATCGATCACATCGAGGACACCAGACAGATTGATCCGAGATCTGCCACTGTTAGCGGGCACTTCTTTCCTAACCCCTTTTTGGATCCAACCATAGGCTGGTTGCACATTGTGCGTGGGATGAACCCCGTCCATAAAGCAAATCGTTTCATCAGGTCTCCGGAAACCCGGTCCTTTAGGGCCGGGTAATTCACATCCAAATTTGGGAGGAGTTCGAAACTCCTCTCAAATCATTCCTCGTCCTTTAGGGCGGGGTTCATGTCTGTGCTGTATTTTAAGTTGTGCGCGTTCGGCATCGCTTAAGAAAATCATGCTCAAAATTTTAGTGGAACACACTACTGACTAACTTTGTGGCTGAGGTAAAATTTCTCGGACAATGTATCTTAAGTCTAAATTCCATTTTAAAGAGCCATCTAACCAAACGCATCTCTTGCAAATAGAACATGTGATTTCCATTCCTCTTGAATTTCCACTACCCCACGGATCTGATCGAACGACTTCTTTTAAGCGAGAAATAACTGTTTCATTTAATTTTCTTTCCGCCTTGCACACTTTACAGTGAAACTTATAAGAAATCCCCTTTTCTTCCTGTGTGGGAGAAAAAGGAGGAGATTGCGCTTCTCGATTTAGAGGATTTGTACTCATTGCATTTTTCCTTTAAAAATAGAAAAGATAATAAGCTAAAATCTTTATCGATTCAATAGATAGATTTCTGAGGCAGTTGCAAAACTCATTTGTCCGTTAAAACCGCCCTTTTGAGGCCATTTACGTCCATTCTCCTCAGTCGGCCCGCTTGGGGCCGACCTCGTCAAATGGACCGTGGTGGCTTTGCCACCACTCGCAAATGGCCTCAAAATCATCGATTTTCCCGGGCAAAGCAGTTTTTGCAACTACCTCTTCTTTTACTGGCCCATTTGTTCGAGAAACTCTTCGGTGACAGAAGTCCAATCGTCGACGACGACAACCGGAAGATCTTCATAAAACTGCGAGGATAACGAATCGGGTGCGGGCAGATTCTCTGCAAAGCTAAAGGAAAAAGGCGAGAGGCAAAAGGCAAAAATAAGAAGGGAGACTTCGAAATTCTGTCTTCCTATTTTTATGTTCTGACTTCTGCCTTTTCGATTAAATCTTGATGAATCGTTCGCCGGGTTTTCCACCGCCAAACTGTTGGGGGGAAGGTTGCGGTTGACCTTGCGGAGTCGGGAATTGGAAAGGACCTGGATCTTCCCCTGCGCAAATCTTCGTCACGATCTCTCTCCACTTTTCCACTGTCTCAACAAAGAGAGGAGCAAAGCGGCGCAGTGCAGATGCATCGACGCCAAGGCCCATGTCGATGACACAGTGCATTAGGATGAGTTCTTCTTTCACAGCAAGTCCAATTCCGCCACCAGCCATTTGGCCCCCGAGCATAGAGCCTTCCAGAAGACGCTCGTAGAGTTTGAGACGAATGCGCTCATCTTTAGGAAGACCATCGAGAATGGGAGAATAGAGATAGAGTCGATCGGAATTGGGCTCGTAAGTGATGTGGAGAGAAAAGGTATTATCAATCCCAAGAATACAGGTATTATTTTCATCAAAATCGAGACCCTCGAGATTTAACTCCTTGCCAAACTCGCGTAAGTTGGCCTTGGCGTTTTCAAAGGACATTGGTTCCTCCTAATGGATTTTTATATTTTGAGCAAACGTTCATCAAATGCATAGTCAGGTATAAAGCTTTACCTCTTAGGGTGCAAGAAAAATATCCGTTTTCCCTAAAGATCATCGACTTGTTACTCAATCCTAAACATTTTACTCCACGTATCTTAAAAAAACAATCATTTGCGAAGATCAAAAAAAACCTTTACAAGGAAATTGAATGCTCGACCACATCGAAATTAGCGCCGGATCTCCGTCTCGCTTAGGCCTTTCTTACAAGGATGGAACTTGGTTCTTCGCCCTTTTTTCATCCCATGCCAAAGAGGTTTTTCTCGGTCTTTTTTTAGCCGATTCGCATGAAGCCCTCCGGCTGATCCCCCTCCACCGGAGTGGTGATGTGTGGCATATCGCACTGAAAAACGTCCCCGCCGGCACCGAGTACGCCTACCAGTGTCGGGGCGAGTGGAATGAGAAAGCGGGAAATCTCTTCGACGAAAAGAAATGGTTGGCCGACCCCTACGCCCTTGCCTTGAGCACTTCCCCTGTCTGGAACAAACCGACAGAAAAAGAGTGGGTCCGAGCCCCTATCTTCCAGCTAGCCCCCTTCGATTGGGGCCATACCAAACGACCCCGCCTCGCTAAAGAAGATCTCATCATCTATGAAATGCACGTCCGTGGCTTCACCGTCCACCCCTCCAGCGGTGTCCAAGCGCCGGGCACCTTTGCCGGTCTGATCGAAAAAATCCCCTATCTAAAAGAACTTGGCATCACGGCCATTGAAATCATGCCTATTTTCGAGTTCGACGAACGGCACAGCAAAAATATCCACCCAGATACAAACGAGTCTCTTCCCAATTACTGGGGCTACAATTCTGTCTCATTCTTTGCTCTCAAGAGGAGCTTTGCCAGCGATCCGACAATTCAAGGAGCTCTTTCGGAATTCAAAACCTTTGTCAAAGAACTCCACAAAGAAGGGATTGAGCTTTATCTCGACGTCGTCTACAACCACACCGGTGAAGGGAAAGAAAAAGACTACGCTATCTCCTGGCGCGGGATCGATAATCAGGTCTATTACATGGTCGATGCACAGGGAACTTACCGAGACTATACCGGATGCGGAAACACCTGCAATGTGAATCACCCCGTCGTTCAAAAACTCATCCTCGACAGCCTTCGCTATTGGGTCCTTGAAATGGGAGTCGACGGCTTTCGTTTCGATCTCGCCTCGATTCTCACCCGAGGCACCGACGGCAAGCCGCTTTCCAATCCTCCTCTCATCCAAGCGATGGCCAATGACCCCGACCTCTCTCGCGTCAAGCTGATCGCCGAAGCGTGGGATGCGGCAGGACTCTACCAACTCGGAACCTTTCCCAAATGGGGGCCCTGGTCCGAGTGGAATGGTCGTTTTCGAGACATTGTCCGAAGATTTATCAAAGGAACAGAAGACAAAGCTGGCCTTTTTGGCATTGCCCTCTCCGGCTGCGACTTTCTCTACTTCTCGAGTAATACGCCTCTCTCGAGCATCAACTTCATCACCGCTCACGACGGCTTTTCTCTTCGCGATCTCGTCACCTATCAAGACAAGCACAATTGGGAAAACGGCGAAAAAAATCTCGATGGGAACGATCAGAACGACAACTGGAATTGCGGTATGGAAGGCCCTACTGATCACGCCGACATCACTGCTCTCCGCGAACGGCAAATGCGCAATTTTTTCCTCGCTCTCTTCGTCTCTCAAGGCATTCCGCTTCTCCTCATGGGCGACGAATATGGCCATACGCGCGACGGCAACAACAATCCGTACGTCCAAGACAACGAGCGCAATTGGTTCCTCTGGGATCAACTCGCCACGTCTCCCATCTTTCCCTTCGTCCGAGACCTCATCGCGTTTCGCAAAGCACACCCCGTCTTGCGCAAGACTCACTTCCTCACTGATAAAGACGTCGCATGGCACGGCCACCTCCCGAACCAACCCGATTGGAATACCACTTCTCAATTCGTCGCCTTTTCCACCAAAACCTCTCCCTCCCTCTACATCGCCTTCAATGCCAGCTCTCATCCAGCCACCGTCCAACTCCCCCCAGGTCCCTGGAAACTCGTCGTCAACACAAACGATCCTTGGGACAAACATCACTTCCTCAACCCCGGACCTCAACTTCCCTCGTTTGTCACACTAGTTCCCTATTCCTCCATGATCGCCATCCAATAAGTGCAGAACTCAGAGTACAGAATGCAGAACTTATTCTGACTTCTGCCTTTCACAAAAAAGTTGCTCTTGGTATAGTCAAGAGAACTTTTGGAGGGCTTTCTAATGATTCGCAAACTCTCGTTGATATTTCTCTCATCGCTACTGGTTGTTGCTTGCGGAAGAGGAGGCGATGAAATGTCGTCGCGTTACCATGAAGATGGCAGAGCGAAACCTGTGATCGCTATTGCCTCTATGATTGACACGACTCCTTTTGAATGTCCGTGGAGCGTTTCAGAAGAATTAACCTCGATGATCAGCTCACAAATTGCACAAAGCGGCGAAATTTATGTGAATCCAAGAGAGGAATTCGCCTTTGCAGAAAATCCATTCGGCCAAGATTTGAGCTGGGTGAAGAGAGAATTCACCAATCATGAGTTTGTTGTCTTCTTAGAGTTGGTTGAACACGAAAACGCCCCCGTAAGCAAAGATCGAAAAATCACGCAGGCGCTTCCTTTACAAGAATTGTCGACCAACATCAGCATGGCTGTCCGCATCCGCGTCCTCGATCTCCGAGGCGCAACATCGAAAATCGTCTTGCAAGAGATGGTGCGAGACTCCTACTACATTCCTAAAACCCTGTTACCAACCGATTACAATCAAATTGCCTGGGGATCGGAAGAGTATTCTTCTACGCCAATGGGCATTGCCCACGCAAAGCTCGTGCAAGAGATCGTCTCTCGCTTGAGCGATTACATTTTATTGGCAAAGAGCCGTTAACCAATAGCCATTTTTGATGAGTGAGCTATCGTCTGATTTTTTGGGAGCATTTTTTCTCGGCATTGTCGGCGGACTGCTGATCTGGTTCGGTTTCCAAAAAGGATTTTTTACGAAAAACCCTCATCCTGATTGGAAACCTCAAACGACGCTCTGGCATGTATGTGCCGGGTTTGGGCTCTATTTCGCCATCGTGATATTCATCACCCCTATTTTAGCCGTCATATTGCAGAGAAAAGGACTCCCACAGATCGCCTTTGCCTCGTGGATGAATTTCCTTCTCTCTTTCTCAATCTTCTTCGCTCTGTTCCTCTTTTGGAAAAGCCTCCCTCAAAAAGTTCGCGCTCCTATTTGGCGAGCGCCAGACGCTCATCAAACCTACAGCACTGATGCCCGCTTTGCCGTTTATACTTGGTGCATCGCATTTCCCGTCGCCTTTGCGATCAGCCAATTTCTCGATACCCTCATGCTCTATCTGTTCAATCTGAAGGAATTGCCCGACCAACTCGCCGTCTACTTCGTCAAGATGAGCTTCCAGCATCCCCTCTACCTCTTTCTCGCCGCTATTTCAGTTGTGATCTTCGCTCCCATCGTCGAGGAGTTTTTGTTTCGAGGACTCTTGCAATCGTTCATTCGAAAACACCTCGGCCCTCAAAACGCCGTTCTCATCACCTCGCTCTGCTTCTCGTTTTTCCATTTCTCAGGCCAGCAGGGAATTGCCAACATCCCAATCATCGGCTCACTCTTCGTCTTTGCCCTCTTCCTTGGCTTTCTCTATGAAAAACAAGGATCTCTTTTTGCATCGATCTCACTCCATGCTCTTTTCAATGCAATCAGTATGATCAACCTCTATTTCTTTCAAGATTTACCTCATGGTTCTCTATGAGCAGACCGCAACTCAACTCCTTTGGCCTTTCGGACATAGGACTGAGCCGGTCAAACAATGAAGATGTTTGGGTCGCTATGCCCGACATCGGCTTTTTTGCTCTCGCTGATGGAATGGGAGGACACCAAGCGGGAGAAGTGGCTGCAAAAGAGGCGATTGAAAACATATTGGTCTCCGCAAAAACCTTCTCCTCAGCGGGCCCGATCAGTTGTCCCGATCTCGTGATCGCGTTTCGCTTAGCGATCGAAAAAGCCAACCGGCGCGTTTACGAGCTCGGCCAAGAACTCGAAACCCTCTCCGGCATGGGAACCACTCTCTGCTGTCTCTACTGGACCGAAGAAGCAGTTATCTATGGCCACGTGGGTGATAGCCGCATCTATCGGTTCCGCAACCAGAAACTCGAACAACTTACCCACGATCATTCCCTCCTCGCCCGCTGGATGGCCCGGATCGAGCGAGTCTTGCCCGTTGGCGCCGCATCGGCCTCCAGCTACCCCTACAAAAATGTCATTACCAGAGCCGTCGGTACTTCTCGGAAAGCGAACCCAGAAATCGCCGTCGCCACCTATGAGCCCGGAGACCTCTTCCTCCTCTGCTCTGACGGCCTCTCCGACACCCTCGCTCCTTCCGATATAGAAAAAATTTTAGAACGTTCCTCTTCCCTCGAACAAAGTGCTGCTCATTTAATCGAAAAGGCGAAAATAAAAGGCAGTAGTGATAATATAACTGTCCTTTTAGTTAGTGGGTAGTCCTTGGAACCTATCCAGATAAAATTTTTCGTTGATTTTCTGGATTATTTTGGCCAATTTTCGATTCAAAATTGGGGGGCCATATCGACACCGGTATATTACCCCCCAATTTTGAATCGAAAATTGGCTCAAAAGAACCAGAAAATCGACTGAAACTTTTTATTTGGGTAGGTTCTTAACAAGTAAGGCTGCCCCTGCTTGCGCACTACCCTAAAGCAAAAGAATGCAACACATCTATTTAGACAACAACTCTACCACCCCGATCGACCCTCAAGTTCTATCGGCGATGATGGCCGATCTAAGTGGCCCCCCTGCTAACCCCTCTAGTATCCATTTTTTTGGGCAGCGAGCGAAAAAACTCCTCCAGGGAGCTCGCCAAACAGCGGCGGTCTACTTTGGCGGAAAGCCCGATGAGCTGATTTTTACCTCAGGCGGCACGGAGAGCATCAACCTCCTCCTCCGAAGCCTGCCTAAAGGGCACCTCATCACCACCGATCTCGAACATGCTTGCGTCTACCGAACTGCCAAAATGCTCGAAACGCAAGGCTATCCAGTCACCTTCCTCTCTCCTGGCGTTTATGGCGCCCCCACCCCAGCCGCCGTCGAAGCCGCCATCCGCCCCGATACCCGAGCAATCATTCTCTCTGCCTCCAACGGTGAAACCGGTTCCAAAACCGACCTTACCGCTCTCGCTGCCCTCGCCGAAAAGAACCACATCCCTCTTCTCCTCGACGCCGTTTCTTACGTTGGAAAAGAGCCCCTCCCCCTCCTTCCCGGTATCTCGGCGGTCGCCCTTTCAGGCCACAAATTTCACAGCCCAAAAGGCATTGGCGCCCTCTTCGTCCGCTCCTCCTTCAAGATCACTCCCCTTTCAACTGGCGGCAACCAAGAGGCGATGCGCCGAGCCGGCACAGAAAATCTCGCTGGAATCCTCGGCCTCGCTGAAGCGCTCCAAATCCTCCATGAAAACCAGCCAGCTTTCACCGCCCACATGTTGCAGTTGCGCACCCACTTTGAAACCGAACTCTTCCGCGCTCTTCCCGACCTTCAAATCAACGGCTCAGGCCCCCGCATTTCCAACACCTCGAATATCGCCTTCCATGGCTGCGACGGGGAAACGCTCCTCCTCCAACTCGACCTCGCTGGGATCGCCGCGAGCCATGGCTCTGCCTGCTCCGCCGGCGCGCTCGAACCCTCCCGCGTCCTTCTCAATATGGGGATCGATCGAAGAGCGGCTCGCTCCTCGATTCGCTTTTCACTCAATCGGATGCAAACGCGTCAAGAGATCGATCTCGCCCTCGAGCGAATCGTCCCTCTCATCCGCAAACTCCGCAGCCTATAACATCGCGTTCCTCGGCTAGAATTTAACCACCGAGCTCAATGGTGAATTTTTTTTGCCGCGTTTCGCGGCGTTAGAGTTGCCAGTCGGTGCGGATCTCTTCGATCAGCTTTTTATCGGAGCAGATGACGCCAAGACCACCGTGGTCGGGGAAGAGAATTTTTGGGAAGGGAAGTTCTTTGAAAAAGCGCCCCACTTCGTTGGGGCAAGAGAGAATGTCATGAATGAGGACAACTCCCTCATCGCGCAAATAGCGCTGCCAATTGTCGAAATGGAATTTAGCCGCTCGGTAAGTATGAGCCCAATCGATGTGGAGAATGTCGATCTTTCGATTCCACGTCTTAGAGACTTCATGGAAAGGCCCGATGATGAGATGGATATTCTTCGCATAGTTGAATCGAATTGCACGCGCGATATTGCGGAATGCCGTATCGAGAGCAAAGCTCTTCTCAGCGTAAGTGCCCTCTTCAAACCAATCGATACCGTAGACATGGCCCGGATTTTTATAGGCAAAGGCAATGGTCGAAAGACCTCGGTCAAAACCGAGATCGACCACTGTCTTGGGCTGGATTTTTTGGACGAGCCAAATAGCGAAGTCTTCGTGCCCTTTCCAAGTACTTTCAATCGAGTGAATAAATTGAAGCGCGTGATTCCGCTTTGATCTTCTAATGATAGGGTGTAGAATCGCTGCGGCTGCCATCAATCTCCGAGGGAGGAGAAGGCATTATAATGCTATTCCTGAAAAGTGTGAACAGAAATTGTTTTTACACCGCGCAAAGTGGGCTCCAAAACAGTCCATTCATACCGCCCAATTCGGACAGTTTCTCCTCTAGACGGCGGATGATCAAGTTCATCAAAAATTAATTCGCTGAGCGTCTTATTTTCGCCGCCAGGAATATCCGCTTCGAATTGTTGATTGAACTCGGCTACCGTCATGCTCCCCTCGAGCGTGCGATCGATGAAGTGACTCTGCATCTCTAGAGAAACATTCTCTTCAGGTCCGAAGATGGCATCGACGATCTGATCGAGCGTTAAAATGCCACACGCGCTGCCAGAAAAATCGAGGATGACGGCCAAGCTTTGATTGTTGCGCCGAAATTGATCGAGGAGCTGCAAAATGGAAGTGTCTTTCGTCACAAACCAAGGCGATTTTCCCGCCTCGCTGATCTTTTGCTCATCGGACAGGCGCAAAAGATCTCGCAAGTAGACGATCGAAATAACGTTTTGCGACAACCGGTCATAAACAGGCAAGAGAGGCACATACCGATGAGAGAGTCTTTCACGCACCTCACGCACATTCGCTTCGGCAGAGACCATCTGCGCCTCCGCCAGAGGGAGCATCAATTGACCCGCCGTCCGATGTTTGAGCTGGAAAATCGCACTCACCACGTCATTGAACTCATCTTCCCCTAGCTCTCGCTCCTCAAAGGCCATCCGCACCTCTTCTCGTGAAAGAAAAAGAGGCGTTTCCTGCGATTTGGCGAGCATACAATGGATGAGTCGTGCGCATCGGTCAAAAACCCATGTGATGGGGCTCAAGAGACGGGCCAAAAAAACCATGAAGGGAACAAAGGCGATCGCCATCTGCTCAGGATGTCTTCGGGCTGCAAACATCGGAATGAGTTCGCCAAAAACAACCACGATCAGCACTTGGGTTACAGGAGCCCAGTCGGGATCGATGTGGATCGATTCGTAAAACCTGCGCGCGCATTCGGAGCCAATCTGGAGCGATGCATTGATCGCAATGAGCGTTGTGCCGAAGAGGCGCGAAGGGCGCTTCAAGAGATAGTTAAGCCACGTCGCTCGTCGAAACCCGCGGCTTACATAATAATGGAGCCGGACTTTGTTAAACGAAACGCAAGCCATCTCAAAAAAGGCAAAAAAGCCCTGAATGATCACCGCCAAGAGAGTGAGGAGCAGCCATTCAATCATAGTTCCTTTTTCAATGGAGGAGCAAGGCGACGCACATAGACTCTTCGCACCCGATTTGGATCAGCAGCTAATACATAAAACAAAAATTGATCAGTTGCGTAGCGAGTCCCCGTTTCGGGAATATCGCCGAGCTGCTGGATCAGAAAGCCGCCGAGCGTCACCGCGGTGTTCTCCGATTCGAGCTCAACGCCGAAGATCTCCTTGAATTGCGATAGCTCCAGTTTGCCACTCGCAATGATTACATCTTCTCCCGACGGCGTATACAAACTCTTCGCATCGCGCAGATCGGCAATTTCGCCGACGACCCCCTCAATCAAGTCTTCTTGAGTCACCAGTCCCGAAATCGAGCCATATTCATCGACAACTATGCCTAAGCTTTCGCTTCGCTCTCGCATCAATTTAAGCAGTGTAAAGGCCTTCGTCGTCTCGGGCACATAGTAGGGTTTTCGCAAAATCGACACTACATCTTGGCTCGTTTGAATCTTCGGCTGTTCGAGAAAAAACCGACGAGTCGAAAGGATGCCGATCAAATTCTCCAACTTCCCGTCGCAGACAGGCACCCGGGTCGCCTCTTGATCGACGAGGAGGTGCAACAGCGCCAGCAGCGGCTCCTTGATGTCGTAATAGAGAATCTCTTCACGTGGCCGCATCCGCTCTTTGACCAACGTTTGCTGCAATTCAAGAGCACCCCCTACTAAGCGGCTCTCCTGTTCGAGCAATACGCCGCTTTCCTCAGAGGTCTTTAAGACGTGTTGCAGCTCTTCAGAAGAAATTTCCTCCTCCTCTCGCAAAAAGAGAAAGAGAACTCTCGAAATCGCGCTTGTCGTCCTTGTCAAGACCCTGCGCAAAGGGCCGAGCCAGTAAGCGATCCGCCCAATCCACGGGGCGATCCGGTACGAAATCGGCGCGTTGAACGGAATGGCAATCGACTTTGGAATGATTTCTCCAAAGATGAGCGTCAGCACGAGCGGCACCCCGACTCGCAGGCTCCAATCGGGAAATGCGTCGAATATGCTCGACACCGTATTTTGGACTAAGATATTCGCTAAGACGTTGAGCATTAAGATTGTCACCAGCACATCGCGCGGGTGTTCCATCATCCTTGCAATCATCTCCAGCCTCGGCTCTTTCGACTGTTTATAGCACTTGAGCTGCAAAGAAGAGAGAGAAAATAGGGCAGTCTCTGACCCCGACAAAAACCCCGAACAAAGGATGAGAAAAATCAAAAGAACAAGGAGCGAAGCGGTCATACCGTTTATCAAAATTAATATTCAGTTTGTGAAAGATGGCTCATCCCTAACTGCTGCGTTGCCCTGCTTCGACAGCCCGACAAGGGCTGCCTGCATCGGATACCCCTTCGGGCGTCTTGCATTCACGGCGATCCACCTTCATAAACTGAATGTTATTTTTGATAAATGGTATCACTTCTTAAAATGTACCTTCAGGAAGCCTTCCGGGACCACACCCATTTCTCGCAAGAGAACGAGCTCGACCCATGCCGGATCATTTTGCGAGGTGATCCGCAGAGACAATTCCTCTTTTTCTTGGAGGGCGAGCCTCTTCTCTTTTTCCATTTCGGAGAGGCGGAATGAGAGTTCATCGAGCGAAACTTTTCGGCTCTTCATAGCGGGGATATAGATCACAGCAGCAAAGAGGCAAAATGCCACTACCCACCACCATCCAATCCATTGCGAAAGGCCTGCTTCTTGCTGACGCTTCATGAACTCACTTTTTGGAAGAAACCCAATCCCAACTACTATTATTCCGAAGAAAGATTTACGCGCCATTTTTTCTAGAAACTTTTCGCAAATCCTTCAGATCGAGGGGTATGTGATTTCCATTTGCCGCATGTACTTACCTTTTCGATCGGCATATGACGTTTCACAAACGTGTTCCGACACGAAAAAGAGCACCTGAGCAAGCCCTTCTCCAGCATAGATTTTCGCTGGGAGTGGGGTCGTATTCGATATCTCCAACGTCACATAACCTTCCCATTCGGGCTCAAACGGCGTGACATTGACGATGATCCCGCAGCGGGCATAGGTCGACTTCCCAATGCACAGCGTCAGCACATTTCGAGGAATCCGAAAATATTCGACGCTTTTGGCCAGTGCAAATGAATTAGGTGGAATGATGCAGGTCTCGCCTCGGATATCGACAAAGGCATCGTCTCTAAAGTGTTTCGGATCGACAATCGAGTTGTACACGTTGGTAAATACCTTAAAATGGGTATCCACTCTCAAATCGTAGCCATAGCTCGAAAGGCCGTAGCTCACCATCTTTTTTCCATCATTCTCTTTGACTTGTCCATCGATAAACGGCTCAATCATTCCGTGTTCTTTCGCCATTTTTCGAATCCAATGATCTGGTTGTAATGACATATTGTTCTCCTTATGAAATTCAGAAGTCAGAATGCAGTGTGCAGATTCATCAGGTCTCCGGAAACCCGGTCCTTTAGGGCCGGGTAATTCACATCCAAATTTGGGAGGAGTTCGAAACTCCTCCCAAATCATTCCCCGTCCTTTAGGGCGGGGTTCATGATCCAGTTTCTGCTGAGAGAAAGCAACTCTCACACTGATGATATAGCTTCTGAAATGGTTTTCCTGCTACACTTTTTAAATGTATGAGTGAAGAGTTTATTGAGTCTTCGTGGGCACAACCCGACGAGCCATTTGAAGTGCCGTTAAGGCCGCAATCGCTCGATGAGTTTGTCGGCCAAGAACAGGTCAGAAAACGCCTTGAAGTTTCGATTTCAGCGGCAAAAGGGCGAGGAGAAGCGCTCGGCCATTGCCTTTTTTCTGGCCCTCCCGGGTTGGGAAAGACGACCCTCGCCTATATCATGGCGAAGTCGATGAGGACTCAACTCTTCGTCACATCGGGTCCAGCAATTGAAAAAGCGGGCGATCTCGCCGGCCTTTTGACCAATCTGAAAAAAGGCGATATTTTATTCATCGATGAGATCCACCGCCTCTCGAAATTGGCAGAAGAATATCTCTACTCAGCGATGGAAGATTTTTCCTTAGATCTCATGATCGATTCTGGACCCAATGCGCGGAGCGTGCAAGTGAAGCTCAATCCGTTCACATTAGTGGGGGCGACGACCCGTTCGGGACTTTTGAGCGCGCCGATGCGCTCTCGCTTCCTGATCAATTTGCGCCTCGACTATTACGACGCAGCGACCCTTTCTTCGATCCTTCTTCGCTCTTCATCGATTTTGAAGACGACCCTCCATCCAGACGCTGCAATAGAAATTGCGCAAAGATCGCGCGGAACGCCCCGCATCGCCAATAATTTACTCCGTTGGGTGCGCGATTACACAGAGACGCACAAGAAAAAATCCATCGACCTAATGACCTCTCGAGAAGCCCTTGAAATGCTCTCGATCGATGAGTTGGGATTAGATGAAATGGACAAAAAAATCCTGAACGTTATCATAGAACATCACAAGGGAGGTCCTGTGGGCCTCACGAATTTGGCAGCCGCGGTCGGCGAGGAGCCTCATACATTAGAAGAAGTGTATGAGCCCTATTTAATCTTGCAAGGGTTCATTAAAAGAACTCCTCGCGGACGAGAAGCAACCGGACTTGCCTACCAACACTTAAAAAAGAGGATTTGAACCAATGAAAATTATACCGCATACCACTCTCGCTGCACTCCTGTGCTGCGCTGCTCTCTCTCCTGCGGCTCTACTCAGCAATGAAAATACCCATCTCCTCGAACGCCTCTCTGAGACGATGTCGCCACGCAACATCCAGGTCCTCCTCGAAAAAGACGCCGGCGAAGCACTCCTCGAGGTGAAAGGCCCCTACTACATCTTCAACCCCCACGACGGATCGCGCATCACATCAGGCCTTCTCGGCAAACGATTCATGATTCGCGAACTCGATAACGGCCTTAAGTGGGGCGAAGAGTTTCCCGGCGTCCACCAAATTTACATCAAGCCACGCTCACCCGAGACTTCGATCTTCGTCAATGGAATCCAATACAGTGGTGCGATGGCGATCTACGGCGTCTCTGGTGTGATTAGCATCATCAACGACATCGACATCGAAGACTACGTTCAATCGGTTCTTTCGCAGCAATTCACGAATTCGCTCGAACCAGAGGTCCTCTCGGCTCTCGCTATCCTCGCGAGAACGGATGCCTACTTCCATGCAACCCGTTCTCAAGAGAGTTTCTGGCACGTCGCAGCAAGCGAATCGGGCTACCAAGGTTCCGCTCTCATCGCCGCCAACTCCCCCATCGAACGGGCCGTTGAAACGACGAAACACCTGATCCTCGTTCACCCGCATCAAGGACAAAACCTCCCCTTTGCAACGAGCTGGACTGAAAATAGCGCAGGCAAAACTGCTGCTTACCAAGCCCTCTTCCGCAAAGACGGCCTAGCTCCTGACCGTGGTGTCGATGCTCCTCATGCAGCCCTCGCTCGCGCCGAATCGAAGTGGACCTACACTATTTCTAAAAAGAATCTCGCTAACCTACTTGATGTTCCCTCTATCAAGTCGGTCGAACTCTTTGTCGACCAACCCTCTCTTAAGGTGTACGGACTTCGAGTAAAAGATGGTCACGATGCACAAGACATCGACTTCTTTACGCTCCAAAAAGCGCTAGGAGCTAACCATATCCTCTCCAGCGACTTCACTGTCTCTGTGAAAGACGACTCGGTCACCTTCACAGGCTTTGGAAAAGGATGCGGCACCGGCCTTTGCCTTTATTCGGCGACCGCTCTTGCCCTCAATGGCGAGAACGCGCTCAAAATCTTGAGCAAGTTCTTTCCCGAGACCTACCTCTACAATCTCGAAGCGAACGTCGCCATCAAGGAACGTAACGTCCAAAACACGAAAAGGTAAAGACAAGATGTGAATTACCCGGCCCTAAAGGACCGGGTTTTCAGGTTTCGGTCATAAAGCACAGTTTACGAACAAGATAGGCACTGCAGCGCGACACGAAGTGCGCACTGCAGCCCAAGCCCGCTGGTACAAAGCTGAATCGCGGCGCAGCCTTACGCGAAGACAGTGCTATGCACGGCGAGCGGCGAGCACGCGATAGGATGCCCGTTAGGACATCCGGTCGGCAAAGTAGCAGTTAGGGCCCCTGGGCCGCGGGGTGGAGCGAGAGCGGAACATCCCGACGGGCTATAATTTTCTTTTTATTTCTTCACCAATGTACTCTTTTGTAGTACACTTATCACTGCCGGGGAACTTGCGGAAAGAGGAGTTCGAACTAGGTCAGGGCCGGAAGGCAGCAGCCTTAAGATCATCCCTCTTGCCGCAGGCCACTCTCCGGCATTTTTTCAATAACTGATAGCTTTCTTCTCAAAGCGCTCTCTACATCGATCCCTCTGAGCTCTGCTTCCTGAATCAACTGCCAGAGACGATCTCCTAACTCTTCTTCACACGAAAAAGAAGGTTCTTTCACCTTTTCTACCATCCCCTTTTTACGCAATTTGCTCGCCATTTTTTGCGCTCTCGGAAGAGCGGGAAGAGAAGGAGGAATGCCGTCAAAGAGTCCTTTACGTTTCTCGTGCCCTTTTTCTTGTTTCTTGATCTCCTCCCAATTGCGGACGATGTCCTCGTTGGAAGAGACTTTCACCTCTCCAAACACGTGAGGATGGCGACGAATGAGTTTTTCACAGACAGTCTGAATCGAATCGTGCAATGTAAACCGTTGTTCAGCCTCTCCGAGTTTGGCGATGAAGACGAGCGCGTAGAGAACATCGCCTAGCTCCTCTGCCATTTTTGGTCCGTCGAGCGCATCGATCGCTTCGATCAGTTCATGTGTCTCTTCAAGTAGATACGGTTGCAAAGTAAAAAGCGTTTGCTCTCGATCCCACGAGCATCCATCCGGCCCTAGCAATCGCTCCGCAATTCCTAACAATTCCTTAAAATTTTTCATAGGCTCGTCCAAAAGTATTGAAAAGAGTAGACTATCTCATTCTGTAAAATTTTAGAAGAGGAGGCAGCATGAACACGCAGCGGCCAGACGCACTTTCGAGTCCCTCTCCCGATTGGGGATCCTTTGAAGAAAAAATGCCACTTCCCTCAAGGAACCAATCCCCTCTTTTGAGTTCCCGCGCGCAACAAGTTATTTCTTCTTTCGACAATACTGTTCAATCTCCTCTTTTGAGCTCCCGATCGATTGTGATCAGACTACCGGCCAGCCCTACAGCAAATAAAGTTGTTTTTTCTTCTCTTCATTATTCTCTTCCCCCGATTCCAGAGGATCCTCAAGAAGAAAAGCGGCCAGACCTATCCCAAGCCCCACCCCCCGCTCCCAAAAAGCCTCTCGAAATTACTTTTCCAGCGCAAGGACGCCAGCCTCTCCTCGAATTAAAGCGAATCCTCAAATTGTTTGAAGAGACATTTCCTCGGGATAAGCTGTTGCAAAGAGCTGCGCCTATTGAAGATGAAGAACAAGCCCAGCCAGCTCCTGAACAATCTGCTCCTTCAGCCGATCCTCTGGCGGAAGTAGAAACGTGCTTGCGTAGGCTTGAATTAAATGTGGGGCTTGCCGATCGACCCGCGACACCTGTAGATCCAGCCACAGCCCCTCGCAGAGCCTCCTTTCCCCCTCCTTCTCCAGCTCCACACATCGTCCGAGAAAACAATCAGGTCAATCCCCGGGCAGAAGCGAAGAGAAATTTAAATAAGCTTGGGAAATCGGCATCTTCTTTCGCAGTTCTCTATTCGATCCACGCCTGGGCGTTGGGATTGGAAGAAACAGAGGCAAGAGCCTTTTATCCTATCTACTCAGAAATCGGTCAAGACGCCGAAACGCAAAAAATTTCTCTTTGGAAAGCCTACTATGAAAAGCTAGGACAAAACCTTCCCTTTTTCAAACGGCTGAAGTCGAGGTTTTGGTATTTCCTCTTGCATCGAGTCAATGATATTTCAGAAACCGCAAGAGTTGTTTCTGAAAATATTTTCCGCTCCTTGCAGCAAACGTTTATTTCTTCAGGAGAGATCAGAGGACCCGAAGGACTTACAAAGCAAGAGGAGAATTTGAATGTATTGCTCGATGATTTCCTCACTGTAGGGGCCCCTTTCCTCGAGAAATGGCAACAGGCCATTCAGAAAGATGCAGAAGAGAGATCGATCATTCACCGACAAAACATCCTTCAGGATCTTTTAGCCATCCTCAGTGAACAATTAGGAGAACCGATCAACAGTCTTCCGGAACTTTGTACCGTGTGTAGCAACGTTCTCATTGACCGGTGGCTTCCAAAAGAGCTCCCTTTCTTTAAAAAAGTGAGAGAGGTCCCAATCTTCGGGCGATTCTTCTCCATTATTTTATATCCTCTTCGCTGCCTAACGGAAAAATGGTACCTTCGAAAGGCCAGAGAATTGATGCCCTACATCATTCAAACAGTCCTAGAAGGAGGGGTTGATGCCACCACGCGCCTTCCCTTTTCCATCGCTCTCGTTGAGTCGACCACCAACCTCCTCACTGGCTTTTATCAGTCGATGAATCCACCTCCTGGTGCTGAGCCAGAGATTCCGGAAGATGGGGATCTCCCAGAACCCCCCCTTCCTGCGGTCAAAAACAAGCTTCCCGCTTTTATCACTGCTTTTTTGAATCTTCTTCCCCTCCTCCCTCCGGATGCCAAACACGCAGAGACGATAGAAGAATTCCGTACCCGTGTCCTCGGAGGATTGCGAACGCGTGTGAAGAGAGGAACAGAAGAGCTGTCTTTTTTGCAAAAAGGGATTCAAATGGCCCGAAATCTGGTTGGAGAAACGTTAGATTTAACCCCCCTCGAACGGTCTCAACAAATTGTCAAAGGAGTCAAAGACGGCGCATCTCTTCTCTTCCGGTATTTGATCAAGCATCCTGAAGTCATCGATCAATTGTTTAACAACATTGCTATTCTATCGAACATGCCATTTGAGAGAAGCCTTCTTCCTCCCTATACCCAAAAAGATCTCGAATTGAAGGAAGGAGCTCTTTTTTCCATCGGCGAACGACTGTTCAGCCAAATCATCGACATGGGAGTCGACGAGTTCATTGCTGGACCTGATCTCCACAAAGAAAACAAACGGCTCGCTTTCCTCTTAAAAGAGCAACTAAAGGCTTGCAAGCCCTTTGATGAAATAGATGCTCTCGTCCAACAGATTGAAGAAAATGCTGAAATGGATAGAGAAATCTTCCTTCAATTATACGACACTGTAATGGAGCTCAACAAATTTCATCAGATGGCCGATAACCCCATTATCGATCAAATGTATGATCCTGTGAAGGAAGAGATCTATCGCTTCTACAATCCGATCTATCTCTTATCCATTGAGCTAGCCAATGAAATTCTTGAGCTTGAAAGGATTCAGAGCAAAATCACAAACAATCAACAATTGTTAGACACTTACTCAAATATCCAAACGTTTTTGCTAGTCGATCTTCAAAGAGGAGAAATTGACTTCTCTGCTTTTGAGGCCTCTCTTGCCACTCTTCAAGAAATTCTTCCAGACAAGCCTGATGCAGATCATCTCCAAAAGGGACTCGGCGAATGCCAAACAATCGCCAAAGAAGTTCTCGAGCCAAAACAGCTCATTCGGCAGATCAAAAACTTGGAACGCCTTCTCGGCGATATCCGCCGCAATCGAGTCGAAATCAAAACCGCCCTCTCCACTCCTCCTTTGTCTCGCTTTAAAACTGAACTGGAAGTCTGTATTGGACATGTCCAAGGCGCGCAAGCAAAAGGAACAGATATCCGTGGCCCCCATGCGCAGTTAAGGGAAAAAATGCAAAACCTCTTAACCGCTGCCGAGAGCGTGTTAACCGGAAAGCTCCAGGCAGTAGAGAAGAAGCGAAATGAGCTTCTCAAGGAAGAGATTGCCACAGCTCTTAGTACATATGCCGAAGCTCTTGATGAGCAAAAAAAGCTATTAAAAGGCGAGACGGTTCAATTGAAAAATCGGCTCGAAGAGATCAAAAAAGCAGTGGCCAAAATCGACTTCTTCGACGAACAACCTTCCACCGCTTCTCCAGAGAATCTCCCGCCCGCAGAAGTTGCCCGCCCTAAAAAAATACCCGAAGCCCAACACACTCGCGCGCATCAATGGGGGAATCATTGGCTCGCTCGCCTTACTGCAAACCAGGTTGCAAAAAACAACATCATGCTGCCTTATGCCATGCAGATCTTCAAAGGGGCAAACCAATTCGCTTCGATGTCAGAGTTCTACAAAGCATTCGGCTGTATTGGAATGTTTCTAGTCATTAAAGCGCAGCGGCGTTAAAATTATTTCCATGGAACGCCACTTTACTGCCACTGTCTTCATCTTTCACAAAACCCAAGTTCTTCTTCATCGCCACCCGAAACTCGAGAGGTGGCTCCCACCGGGAGGCCACATGGAAGCCAACGAAACGCCTCCTATGGCTGCCCGTCGCGAAGTAAAAGAAGAAACCGGCCTCGATATTACCTTCATCCAAGACGAGCGATTGAACATCGAAGCCTGCAACGCCGTAAGTTTTGAACGTCCCTTCCTCTGCCTTCTCGAGCACGTTCCCGCGATCAAAGATCGGGCTGCTCACCAACACATGGACCTTATCTATTTAGCCATCCCTGCTAACGAAGAGCAAATCGCCGCTATTCCACTTGAATTCCAATGGTTTTCTTGGGAGAAAATTGAAAAAATTGAACAGGATCTCTTTCCCGACACGCTCCAAGTGCTGGAGCTGCTTTTAAAAAAGAAAATCACCACCGTTGATGGCGCTTTTCCTTCTCGACCTTTGCCTCATTTTTCTCCTCCTTATCATCACACGACGTAAAAGCAAGCGCAAACGCCAGTCCCAGAATCGCGAGGAGGATCTTCTTGATCTTTTCTCTATTCATAATCCCCAATTACTTTTTATTCCTTAATTAATCAAGGGCGATGTTATTGTAAAAAAGATGAAACGTGCGTTTTTTGTTGCTGCAACGGGCCAAAACGTAGGAAAGACAACGACTTGCCTAGGTCTTGTCTCTGGCCTCCAAAAACGACATGCTTCTGTTGGATATCTGAAACCGGTCGGTCAAGAACATGTGGAAACGGAGACCGGGATCCACGTCGATAAAGACGTTCTCCTGTTCCATTCTCATTTCCAATTAAAAGATTCTTATGAAGAGATGAGTCCCGTCCTCTTTCCCCGCGGCTTTACCCGCGACTACCTCGACGGCAAAGTTTCACACGAAGGGCTCGTCCAAAAAATCGAACGCTCCTTCCACGCCATTACTGCCCGACATCCGATCACCGTTCTGGAAGGAACTGGACACATGGGCGTCGGATCGATCGTCAACCTCAATAATGCCCAAGTAGCTGCCCACCTCCAAGTACCCCTGCTTCTCATCGCCTCTGGCGGTCTTGGCTCCAGCTTCGACGAACTCGAGCTCAATCGAATTCAATGTGAAAAACATGGCGTTCGTCTCGCCGGCGTGATCCTCAACCGCGTCCTCGATGAAAAACGGGCCATGATCATCGAATACATGACCAAAGCGCTCCGCCGATGGAACATCCCTCTCCTCGGCTGCATCCCTTACGACGCCTTCCTCACCACTCCTACGATGGCCGATTACGAGCAGCTCTTCCAAACCACTCTCACCACCGGTGAAGAATTTCGATGGCGCCACTTTGAAAACATCCGCCTCGTCGCCACCTCGGCTGAGATGTACCGCTCCCTCATCTTTTCGAACCAGCTCATCATCACACCTGCCGACCGAGAAGACATCATCCTCGCCACCCTCACCCGCTATTGGGATCTCAAGATTGCCCATCCCGAAGAGGAGCTCGAGCTCGGCCTCATCCTCACAGGAAAAAACCCGCCGAAAGACTCTCTCATCGAGCAAATCCGGCGCGCCCACATCCCCATGCTCTACATTCCCCTCGCTTCATTCGTTGCCCTTAAGATGATCCACTCTTCTACCACCAAGATCCGCTCTGAAGACACCCCTAAAATTCAGGAAGCCGTTAAGGTGGTAGAATCTCACTTGGATTTTGATCAGCTAGAAAAAGCGACAATGTAAAGGCAGAAGTCAAAAGGCAAAAGGCAGAAGTGAAAATAGAAAAACACTTGTGCATCAAGAGACCTTTGTTTTTACTAAGGCAGAAGTCAAAAGGCAAAGGGCAGAAGTGAAAATAGAAAAGCACTTCTGGATCAAGAGGCCTTTGTTTTTACTTTTGACTTTTGCCTTCCGACTTCTGCCTTTATTCCACCATCCACTCATTCCCCACCTGCCTCAGGCGCACAGAGCCTTCATCCCCCTTCTCCGCCTGCTCTTCTGATACCAAGGCCATCAACGTCGATAATTGCACTTCCGGATCGCTGAAGAGCGCGGCGTGTTGCCCTTCTGGCAAGGTCCCGAGAATCGTATGCGCTACATATGTATCTCCTCCAGCATGTCTCTGGTTATTCACTTCGAGGTCTTTTTCTACATGAATGTTCGGCGCATCGATCACCATCTTCCCATATTGAATGTCGAGATCGACTCTCCCATGCTCAAATACAAAGTGAGCTTCCCTCTCGCTCGCGAGAGCAAACTCATTGGCTTTGACTTCCAGCTCAAAAGCGATCTGAGCTCCCTCTGCTGTTGCAATCTCCGCCTTCACACAGTGATGATCGGGCACCAAATCGGAATGGGAGAAGTCATCGTCGCCGGGAAAGTCTTTAAAGAACGTCTCTACCGTCGATGGCCAATCGATCTCTCCCGAAGCGAGATGGACAAAGTCAATTGTCCGTTGCCATGAAAGGCGATCCCACAGCTCGGTCTTTTCACGCAGCGCTTTGTCCTCGAGGAGGCGAGCGAGAATCTCAGATTGGCGCGACTTTTTAAAAAGATCATGCGATGCGTTCGTCGTCAACGACAAGGAATGAGGTTTCACTCCAGCTGCTTCCATAAAGAAGAGGGCCAAATCCAAATCATGGATTGCTTTTTCCACTAAAAATCCTCCCGACAAGCTTCGATATCTTCTCCAATTCATCATCATGATCGTGAATGTCTGACCAAACTTTACATGCTCCCACCAAGTCACTTTCTTCAATTTTCCGAGCGCTTCCCGATGTTCTCGAAGGGCTCCATCCACCAGCTTCGCAAGCGTAGAATAGCGAAGGACCAGTCCGACGTGAATCGTCGCTCCTTTCGTGTCGGGCAATGCCCTCCATTCTTCCATGCTCTTCACCACTGGCTTTTCGATGAAAATATTCGAACAGCCATTCGCTAGAGCCACATTCAAGTGAGTCAAGTGGCGGCGATTCGCCGAAGTGATCAACACCTCATCCAACTTCGGATGTTCCTGAAAGAGTTTCTGCAATCCCTCTTCATCATCGGCGTAAAAGCGAGCCGACTGGAACATCTGCTGATAATCGGCAAGCCACGGGCTTCCTTCTCTCTCCAGTCGAGCGATGAAATCGTTCAAGCACTTTTGTCCAAAGTCATCGCACACAGCGACGACTCGAATTTCCCGCTGCGTGGCCTCTTTCAACTTGAGACACTCAGCGAGCAACAATTGAACGCGGCCTCCCAAGCCAAGAACAGCTACATCCAACACATCTCCGCTTGCCACTCCCGCCACAAACAGCACAACTGCTACGAACCATTTCATTCAGCGACTCCTCATTTTGGAGGGGGAAAGCTTAAACAAGCTTATTTAAATATGCGAGAAAAAACAGGGTGAGCAGGATCGGCGAAGCGCCGGCAAGATAGATATACCGAAACAACTTGAAGAATCGGTTTTTGGCTGCGCCAGCATCCCAGCCTTTCCATCCGCGCTCAGAGGTCCCTATTACACAATAGGGACCCCGTCGCGCGTCGGCCTTCGGCCTGATGAAAATTCTGGGCGCCGGCTGTGCCAAA
>JAGWKU010000017.1 GCA_028873375.1 Verrucomicrobiota bacterium | reverse complement strand
CATCCAAAATGTCTCCGGAGGCTAGGCAAATCTATGGCGTATTCGGGCTTAAAAGGATCAAGAGGGTGGTGAAGGTGGTGTAGTGCCTCAATTAAAAATCGGATCATTGATTTTTAGGCACTTAAGAAAAATATCGCGGAAGTCGGGAGAATGCAGAGTGCAGAACTAGCAGGCAGGGGGGCACCCGATTGCTAGTTCTGCACTCTGCATTCTGAATTCTGACTTAAAAAAGAAAAAGGCGTTTAAAAAAACGCCTTTTATTAAGAGAAGGGAGGTGCGATTACCGGAGGTGCTTGCTCAGCAGGCCTGCGAGTTTCAGCATATCGACAGGTCTTTTCCCGATCACTTCAGACAACTTCTTGTCAGGATTGATCATCCGGCGATTTCTGCTATCTTGGCATTTGTGGGCTTTGATGTAGTGCCACAGTTTTTTCACTACTTGTGGGCGATTGAGTTTTTTCGACCCAACGACCGCTTGTAGTGCGGGAGAAAGGTTGTAAGTCATCTTGGTGAGGCCAGAAGGCTTTCTGCGAGATGCTTTTCTTTTTGTGTTTGTTTTGCGTCTGTGTTTTGTTTTTCTTTTTTTAACCATAATGTTCCCCAATGTTGTTGAGCTCTTCTAAACATGGGGTGTAGAATCTTTCTACAATTCTCGCAAGTGTTTTTTCTGTTTTTTTACAAAAAAAGCATTTCGCGATACTTCGGAAGAGGCCAAAGAGCATCGTCGACTAGCGTTTCCAAGGTGTCGACAGAGGTGCGGAGTTCATGCATTTTTGGCGAGATGAGCTCACAGAAGACTTTCCCTTTGGCTTCCCAGCCAAGTTCTTGCGTCTGATCTCGCAAATGAATCAGCTCACGAGAAACGCGAATGGCTTGATCGAGAAGAGAACTCATTTGCTCTACTTGCTCCAGCTGAGAAGAAGATTGCACGCCGACCTGCTGAGCCTTGCCCAAAGAGGTAGAGCGCTGGCCGATGTCCTTTTGAACCGCAGGGAGAATTTGAGTCTGGAACATCTCCAGCATGAGACCTACTTCGATTTGCAACGTTTTGGCATATTGTTCGTAGAGGATTTCAAGGCGACTTTCAAGTTCGTGTTCAGTAAAGACCTCTTCGAGGGCCCGAATCGATTTTTTTTCGGAGAGCTCCCCAAAGGAGTGAAAGCTGTAGCGGATATTGGGCAAGTTGCGAGAAGCAGCCTCTTCTTGCCACTCTTTTGAGTAATTATTGCCGCTGAAGAGGATGGGAAGTGCATGCTTGAGATGTTTGGAAAGAATGGGAAGAGAGGCTTCCAAGAGATTCTGCCGTTCTCGGATGGGATCGAGCTCATCGAGGAGAAGTTCAAGGCTATCGGCAACGATCGAATTGATAATGGCGACAGGAAAGGCGCAAGCCGCAGAAGCGCCAACAGCACGAAACTCAAATTTATTGCCGGTGAAGGCAAAGAAGGAGGTGCGATTTCGATCGGAAGAATCGGCTTCGTAAAGAGGCAAGTTTTGAAGCCCCAAGTCAATGCGGCGCGCTTCAGAAGAACTCGCTGTCTTTCCTTCTGCCAAATTGCGGACAAGTTCTTCGAGCGAATCTCCTAAAAACACCGAGAGAATAGTGGGGGGCGCTTCAGAGCCGCCGAGACGGTGGTCATTGCCTGCAGAAGCGATAGAGGCGCGTAAGAGGCCTGCATGCTCGTGAACAGCGCGAAGAATGGCGGTGAGGAGGGTTAAAAAGAGAAGGCTGTCTTCTTTGGGATTGAGGAAATTCATCCCCCGATTGGTGCCAAGAGACCAATTGCAGTGCTTGCCAGAGCCGTTGATCTTGGCAAATGGCTTCTCGTGAAAAAGGCAAGCGAGGTGGTGCTTAGCAGCAAATGCTCGCATCAGTTCCATGAGGAGAAGGTTGTGATCGCAGGCGAGGATCGATTTTTCAAAAAGTGGTGCGATTTCGTGTTGTGCAGGCGCTACCTCGTTGTGGCGCGTCTTGAGCGGAATGCCGAGAGCAAAAGCCGCCTCTTCGACGTCGCGCAAATAGGCCATCACTCGCTCTTTGAGGGCTGCAAAGTAATGATCTTCGAGTTCTTGTCCTTTGGGCGGCTTAGCGCCAAAGACAGTTCGCCCAGCGAGGAGAAGATCGGGCCGCAGAGAATATAAAGAGCCATCGACTAAGAAATACTCTTGCTCAGGGCCCAATGTCGAGAAAGAAATGCCGTCATCGATGTGGCAGAAGGAGAGGAGCCGTTGCAAGGCAGCTTGTATCTTTTGTTCAGAGCGGAGAAGGGGGATTTTGTGGTCGAGAGCCTCCCCTTTCCACGAGTAAAAAACCGCGGGGATACAGAGAGTGAGCCCTTCAGCGCTTTCCCACAAAAATGGAAAACTAGAGGGATCCCAAGCGGTGTAGCCACGCGCTTGGTGAGTCACCCGAAGACCGCCCGACGGAAGCGAAGAGGCATCGGGTTCTCCCAGCAATAATTCTTTGCCTCGAAATTGTTCGATGGCCCGCCCGTGTCCCCCCCAAGCTAAAAACGAATCGTGTTTTTGCGCCGAGGTATGGGTCAATGGTTGAAACCAGTGACTATAATGAGTCGCCCCTGCTTTTGTCGCCCATGCGCGAAACCCTTCGGCTACTGCATCGGCATGAGAGGAATCGAAGCGGACCTGACCTGCCCTCACTTCGGCGAGATGTTGAGCTACTTTTTTGGGAAGGAACTGTTCTTCGGCAAGGGAATCAAAGATGCGGGAGCCAAAGTGCTGTATTTCGCGGAGAGCTTTCTTTTCTCCTCCTTTTGGCAAATACTTTCCAATCGATCGAAGGATCTCCATTCTTCCGTTCATCTCTTCCTCCCTTTCTCTTACCGCGTTTCGCGGGCTCTTCAGGAAAAAACCAACCAGCGACGCTCACGGGCGACAGCCAATAATTGGCGATCGGGTTGTACGGCAATCGGATGTCCAACCCATTCGAGCAGCGGCAAGTCATCATTACTATCCGAATAGGCCGCGCTTTGGTGAGAAGAAAGGCCGCATTCAGCTGCCCATTGCTTTGCAATGCACAATTTGGTTCTTCCCGTAATTAGCGTGGCAATGTCGCATAATTTTCCTTCTTTGTCAACCGCATACTCGGTACCAGCCCATCGTTGAATGCGGAGTCTTTTTGCAATGCGCGAGACGAGGAAATGAGGAGAGGAAGAGAGGAGAGCAACGACCGCTCCTCGTTTTTTTGCTTTTTGCAAACAGCGGTAGACGAAGGGACTCAACAATCGATCCATTGATTGATCGAGAAAAGGCTCCACCACCTCTTCGAGATGGGAGAGAGGGACTCCTTTTAGGACCCGTCGGAAGACTTCACGATGGAGAAATGTGAGATCTAAGGAGCGAAAAAGAAGAGGAATGCATCGGATGAGGGTTGACCAAGGCAGAATCCCCTTTTTCAGGAGGAAGTGGTAAAAAGCGAAACTGCCATTCTTTCGGAAGAGAGTCCGATCCAAATCGAAGATATGGAGGTCAGACTCTCGTTCGCGCACAATGTTAGCCTTCTAACTCGGAGATTTTCTGTTCGAGTTCTTCAATGCTATCGTTCGTTTTTTCAAGCCGTTCTTTCTCTTGATCCATTAATTCGCGGTAGAGCATCGCTTTTTCGAAGTCGAGGTTTGAACCGCCGAGAGCACGTCGATAGTGTTCGAGTTGCTCTTTGATCTCTTGGCGCCGCTCTTTCTTTTGAACCAATACCTGGCGTAAATTCTCGAGCGCTGTTCGATCATCTTCGCTTAAATGGATGAGAGAGTGCTCTTTTCGCTCCGCGAGGAGATGCTTGAGTTGGCGCATCGAGCGATCCAATTGCTGTTGATCGATTTTCGAAATTTCGAGTTGCTTGATCTCCGCTCGAATCTCTTCAATTTGCTGTTCAAGCGGCGCAACTTCCATCTGCGGTCCCTCTCTGAGGGTATTGGCGACCCGCTCTTTCAATTGAACGACTCTTTCTCGCTTGATGCGGAGCTTTTCTCTCTCTGCTTCTTCAAGGGCTTTGGCTCTCGCTTCTTGTGCAGCGAGGAAAGGTTCGCGCAATTTGGCGAGCTGGTTACGGAGATCTTTCACATCAAAGTGGTGAAGCTCGGTTTTTCGCATTTCTTGGACAATTTCATCGATCGATCGATCGAGATCCTGCAAATTCATCCCTTCAACTCGAGATCCAAGCTCTTCGATTTTCTTCTCAATCCCCTGCCGATTTTCTTGAGAGACTTGTTTTTTAGCCGAAATCTCTTTCTTGTGCTCTTTTTCGACTTCTTTGAGTTTGTCCCAGCACTCGCTCAATTTCAAACGGGTCCGATTGAAAACGCCGCTCGAAAGGGTGAAGACCTTGGCCATTCCCTGCAGTGCTTTGATTTCTTCACGGAGCGCAAAGTAAGGAGCGCCGACCACTTCCGTTCCTTGGAAATGGCGATTGGCAAACTGCTCGACATCGCGCTCAAATTCTTGCGAGATCTGGTCGATGAGCTGTTTGCGCTGCGGGAAAATTCGATCGCCGAGTTCCGAAAAGCGTTTGAAGAACTTGGTCTTGAAGCGGATTCGCATGTCGGTTTTGATCACCTCTTTGCGTAGGCCATTCAAGCGGCTCGCGAGGGTATTCAACAAATTGAGTTCTCGTTGGACCTGATTGTATGTCTCTGCTTTCGCCTTCATCGTCGGCGATTGTTCGGGGAAAGAGATATCAGCCCCTTCTTTCACCAGCGTCTCTAAATTTCCTAAATCGGTTTCGAGAGCGGCAAGAGCGAGATCGATTTGCTCCATTGCAAAGGCGCTCTGCTCTTCGAGGATCTCTTTCAAGCGGCGCGCTTCGACCGTCAGTTCGACGTATTCGCCCCATAATTTGGAGCGGATGGCGGGATTGATGTTTTCTCTGAAGCAGGGCAACACGAGTTTGCGCGCATCCCAAAACTCTCGGAAACGAGGAGTTCCCTCTTGCGAAATCGAAGATCGCATGAAGGCCAATCCTTCAGTGATCTTCTCCTCGGGAGTAGCGAATTGGGTCAATCGCTCTTCAAACGCGCGAAAAGCGGGGCTGACCTCACGTGGCTTCGTGGAGGCTGTTTCTAATTGCGGAGTTTGCTCGGGGAGGTCAGAAGTCGAATTCATGGTTTCCTTTTAAAAGTAAAGAACGCATCAAAAATGCTAATTGATCGCCCCATTTTAATCAAGAGTTTCGAAACGGTCATCGAGGAAGTTCATGATCCACACAATGAACAGGATAGGCAGAATCATCAAAAACCAAATTTTGAATCACGTTGTGTATATTCTTATCGTTAAATCGTTCTATCGTTTCCATCGTTGATTTTGCTTCCAGACTCACTCGCGTGAAAGGCGAAGTTTTTTGACGAGCAACAAAATCAACGATGGAAACGATAGAACGATTTAACGATAAAAAAAAAGAAAAAATTCCTTCCTTTCCTTTTATTTTATTTCTCCGTGAACCCTCGCCCTCGATGATTTTTCTCTTCGCTGATCATTTTCTTAAATTATTTCTTAATCCCCCTGCTCGAAATCTTGCAAAATCAGCTCTTGCAGGTGGGCTGGAGTGTGCTCTTCGATGTTGAGCCAACGGAAGAGAGGTTCCTTCCGAAACCAGGTGAACTGTCGCTTCGCATAATGGCGAGAGACTTTTTTAAATAGGGAAATAAAGGCGAGGTAATCGGCCTCGGTTTGCGGGCTGCTGAGATATTGAAGAGCTTGCCGATAGCCGATGGCTTGCGAGGCTGAGGGATTGATCCGAAGCCCCCGCTGATCGAGCTGCCGCACCTCGTCTAAAAAGCCGAGCCGGATCATCTCATCACACCGCTTTTCAATGCGGCTATACAGGTTCTCTCGCGAGCAGTAGAGAAACCAGCAGCGAAAATCGTAGTCTTGTTCGATGAGCCGGTCTGATTTGGGAAAATCGCTCACCTTTTGATCGGAAAGGGCGATGATTTCGAGGGCCCGGATGATCTTGTGACGATCTCTTTCTGAGATCGTACAGGCATAGTCTGGATCGAGCAATTGGAGCCGTTCATAAAGCACCTCAGGGCCCATATCGCGCATTTGCCGATCGAGCTGATCGCGCACATCGGGAAGCGAGGGGGGGCCTGCGGGCGGGCCATACAAGAGAGCATGGATATAAAAGCCTGAGCCGCCAACGACCAGCGGAACGTTCTCTCGGCTGGTGATGTCGCGCAGCGATTCTTGGCAGCACTTATAGAATTCAGCGACGTTGAAGGGCTCATCGATATCACAAATGTCGATGAGATGGTGCGCGATGAGGGCTCGCTCTTCAGGGGACGCCTTCGCGGTCCCGATATCCATGTCCCGATAGACTTGCATCGAGTCGGCCGAGATCACCTCTCCTCCAATCGCCTGGGCCACCGATAAAGAGAGTTTGGTCTTTCCCACGCCGGTGGGGCCGGCGATCACGATCACTCTTTTTTTCTTTCCCTCAGAGGGGATTTTTTTCTTGAGAGGGGAAGGTACCGCGATTTTCACCGAAAAAACTGCAATGCCTCTTGTTCAGTTGCGCAGAGATGGAGGATTTTATCAAATCCGGCCATCCGTACAATCTCAGCGACTTCTTCATTCAGCGAGAAGAGGACGAGATTCCCCTTCTTCGCCGTCAGTTTTTTCGTCGCTGCGAAGAGAACCCTCATCCCAGCGCTGCTCAAGTAATCGACCTCGGAAAAATCGAGAATCAACTGTTTGTGATTCTCATCCATTAATTGCTGGATCTTTCGTTCGAGAACGAGGGCTGAAGAGGCATCGATTCGCCCCTTCATCCGGAGCACCAATTTATGCTCGAGTTCTTCCACTTCAATCTGTAGTCCAAGGCCCATAAAATCCTCTTACGGTTGGATAATTTCCAAATGAATACGGCGGCCCAATCTGGCGCCGATCGACCCTGCCAATGTTCGAAGCGAGCGGATCACATTCCCTTTTCTTCCGACGACTTTGCCCACATCTTCTGGGGCGACTCGAATTTCAATGAGCAGTCCACTTTGTCCTTCCATCGATCGGATATCCACTTTATCCGGCTGTCCGACCATGTTTTTAATCAAATATGCGACAAATTCTTCCATATTTCCATTCCAGTTGTTTAGAGACAATCTTCTGGATGCTCAGTTTAAAAAATTGACTGTTAGAAAGCAAGGACTGAGAGGGAGAAAAATAATCATATGCAGGATCCCCCCTCTCTGGTAAACTCTTCCTGTCTTGAATCACTTCCTTGAAGTTGTATGAAAGACGACAAAACAACTTTTTAGGAAATCATGGAATTCAAAGACCTTATTGATCATCAAGAACTCTTACGTGCTCTCACAGAACTCGGGTTTCAAACCCCAACCCCCATCCAAGAAAAAACGATCCCTCATATCTTAAGTGGCAAAGATGTAAGAGCTTCCGCACAAACAGGAACTGGCAAAACAGCCGCTTTTCTCCTTCCTGCCCTCATTCGCCTTTCCCGCTCTCCGCGTCAGCGAGGCCCCCGCGTCCTCATCTTGGCCCCTACCCGCGAGCTCGCTATGCAGATCGCAGTGGAAGCCAATAAACTGGGCCGTTACCTCAACATCACGACCGTTTGCGTCTTCGGCGGAGTCCCCTACCCCGAGCAAAATCGAAAACTTTCCAATCCCTACGACCTCCTGATCGCGACCCCTGGCCGCCTCATGGACCACATGGATCGGAACCGGGTCAACCTGAAAAACATCGAGATGCTCATCCTCGACGAAGCTGACCGGATGCTCGACATGGGCTTTATCGAGCCAGTCGAACACATCGCCTCGAAAACCCCAGCTAGCCGACAAACCCTCATGTTTTCGGCCACTTTCCACAAGAAGGTGCTTAAGCTCGCCTCCTCTCTCCTGCGCGATCCAATCGACATCAAGAGTGAAACGGCCGATAAAAACTGCGACCAAATCGAGCAAACGCTCCACCGAACCGACAGTTTAGAGGAAAAACATCGCCTCCTCGGAGAGCTCCTCTCTCAGCCGGGCATCGACCAAGCGATCGTCTTCTCTGCTACCAAAATGCAAACAGAGCGACTCTCAGATCTTCTCCAAGACAAAGGTTTTAATACCGGAGCACTGCACGGGGACATGAATCAGCGTGAACGAACACGCACGCTCCGACTTCTGCGCGAGAAAAAAATCCAAATTCTCGTGGCGACAGACGTCGCGGCCCGAGGGATCGACGTCCTCACCATCAGCCACGTGATCAACTTCGATCTTCCTCACAATTTGGAAGATTATATCCACCGAATTGGCCGAACTGGCCGCGCTGGTGCAAAAGGGGTTGCTCACTCATTCGTCTCTCGCAAAGATGTCTCTCTTCGTCGAGAAATCGAGCGCTTCTCTGGCCTGCAACCTTCCCAAGATAGCCGGACCCCAGAAAAGAGAAAGCCGTTCCACCGCCATAAAAAGAATTTCGGTTTCAAGCACAAGTTCAAAAAGCAACGAGTGCATCCGTCCTTCTAAGATCCCACCTATTTTATTAAAAACAAAGGAACAGCATCACGCCGCTAGACGGCATGGCCCTGTTCCTTTTTCTTTATGAGTGGTTTTCGACGAAGGCGAGCTGGAGGATGCGGAGGTCAATGATGCGGGGGGAGAAGCGGCCCCCTCGGTCGGCGGTAGCGAGCTGCCTGCGGTAATCTTCGACCATCGATTTGCGCAAGGCAAAGAAGTTCTGGAGCTGCTGGGCGTATTCTTTGGGTGCAAGGCGGAGAATTTTGGGAAAGATGAAGGTGAGCTCTTTGCCGTCGCGGCGGAGAGAGATTTCCTCTTCAGTGAAAAGGACGATTTCACGGCGACCGAGAGAGGGGGCAAAGGCATTGGAGACATCGATTCGCTTGATGCGAAGACCTTCTTTCCAGGGAGAGCCTTCGAGAGTTTGGAGGAGATCGAGGGCAAGGTTGAGGTACCGATTGTGAAGAGGCGTTCGCCAAAGGCCTCCCTTGCGGCCAAAGCTGTCTTCAGCCCCGCCGAAGGGGGGCAGGCCAAGGTAGATCTCGGGCATTTCTTTGGGAGAAAAGAACGGAGCGACGGGAAAGAGGTATCCTTCCCGGTCGATAGCGGTGTTTTTGTAGTCGGCGAGCCATGCGATCGGTTTACGGACTTCGTAATCGACATAGATGGCATTGGGGGGCATTCGCTTGACGGTCGCTTTGGCGATGAGGGGCGAAGAGAGAAGGGCCAGCTCCGCCTTTTTGAGTTCAATGCTGTAGAGATTTTTGGGGGTATCGGTCGAAAGGCCGAGGAGCTCGGCGAGGTAGACCGTTTTGAGAGCCTCTTTTTCGGGGCCTGTTTGAACAATGGCGGTGATCTTGTACCGCTCGTCCGAGAGGCGTTTTTGTTTCCATAGACTGTGAAGGCCCGAAAAACCCAGCCAGAGAATAAGAGTAACCGCTGTCGAACCAAAGAGAATCAAGAAGGCCTTTTTCAAGGGCCATTTGGCCTCATCTGCCTCGAACTTCATCCATTCTCCTGTGTTTATGGAAAGCTAAAATCACCAACTGGTCGCAAAGAGAAGTGATTGGCATTCCGGAAGCCTCCCACATTTGTGGGTAGGCGCTCGTGGGCGTAAAGCCGGGGAAAGGATTGATCTCATTGAGCCAAAAATGGCCGTTTTGATCTAAAAAGAAGTCGATCCGAGCAAGTCCCTTGCAGCCAGTGCTCTTGTACATGGTGATCGCGAGCTCTTGTCCAATCGCTTTTTGCATAGGAGAGATTTGGGCAGGGATTTCGAATCCGCACGCAGTGGGACCATACTTTTTCTCGTAACTTAAAAAGGCCTCTTCATTGAGGACTTTGCAGGGTTCGGCAATGCAGATGTGTTCGTTGCCAAAGAGACCAAATTCAATTTGAGAGCCAACGACCTCTTGTTCGGCAATGAGAATGTCGTCGTAATGAAATGCGTGGTCGATGGCGGCAGAGAGATCTTCTTCTTTCGTTACGCGGGTGATGCCAATGCTCGAGCCCAGATGAACTGGTTTGATCCAGACAGGATAGGTGAGCGTTTCGGCGATCCGCTGTCGGAGAAGGTCAGGAAACCGGCGATGAGCAACGCTGTCGATTTCAACAAAAGGAGCTGTCGGAACGCCGTTCATAAGGGCAATTTGCTTCGTCCATCCCTTGTGCATGCAAAGGACGCCTGCACGGTAATCGCACCCCACGTACGGGATGTGGAGCAAATCAAAAAGGCCTTGCACCATCCCATCTTCTCCTTGCGGACCATGAAAAACAGGGATCAGAGCATCGCAATGAGTGAGCTCTTGCAGCACAGCGGGAGGAAGTTTGGGAGTTCCAGGAGCAAATGAGACTTTCTGCTCGAGTTTTTCGAGAGCATCAGTTCCAGTGATCCACTCCCCTTCTTTCGTCACGCCAAAGAGTTTGATCTCGTAAAGAGAGGGATCCAGCGCATGGAGAATTGTCTTGGCCGACATGAGAGTGACTGGGTGTTCGGCCGACGTGCCGCCGAAGAGAACGCCGAGGGTCCATTTGGGTGCTTTTTGCCGATAGAGATCGAGAATCGGCTCGCCAGCTTTGGTCACATCGCCTGCGCCAATGGTGAGAACGACATCATGAGGACGGAGGAGCTCAGCAACGCCTGTCTCGAGGTAATTGCGGGGAAAAAAGTAGACCTTAGCACCGAGCTTCTCGCGCATTTTAGCGTAGAGAGTAGCGGTGGTAATTCCTTCGATGGGAGCCTCTCCTGCAGCATAGATGTCGGTCATGGCCAAGAGATCGGCCTCTCCAAAGCAGGTCAAAAACGAGTCGAAAAGATCGCGAACACGTGTATAGCGATGAGGTTGAAAGACGACGATGAGCCGCTTTTCGCGAATTTTGTCGCGCAGAGCGCGAAGGGTGACGGCAATTTCGGTCGGATGGTGTCCATAATCGTCGTATAATTCAGCGGCGTGAGCTTCCCCTTTTTTCTCAAGCCGTCTCTCGGTTCCAGCAAATTCACTAAATGCTTTTCGAATCAACGACTCAGGAATCCCGAGACTCAAAGCCAATCCAAAGACCGCGGCGCCGTTCAGCGCATTGTGACGGCCCCATAAATGGAGTTCGATGTCGGTATACCGCTTTCCCTTCCATTCGAGATCGAAGAGAAGACCCGTTTTCGTCGGAGCAAAGAAGGAAATGCGCAATGCATTTGAAGGATCAAATCCGTAAGAAACGCCGGGAGGAGAAAGAGCTTTCAAGCGGGGGTCATCGCCACACCAAAAGAGGTGTTCGGGGTGTTGAGCTTGTGCAAAAAAGCGAGCAAAACCTGCATCGAGTTCTTTAGCGGTTTTCCAGTGATCGAGGTGGTCGTTTTCGAGGTTGGTAACGATGGCGCCGTAGGCAGGCGTTTTGAGGAATGAGCCGTCACTCTCATCGGCTTCGGCGACAAAAAAAGAACCGCTTCCCAGCTTTCCATTTGTTTTCCACTTTTGGTGAATGCCTCCCAATACCCAACTTGGATCGACTTGTGCTTCCGAAAGGACAGAGGCTAGCAGAGCCGTCGTCGTCGTTTTGCCGTGGGTACCTGTGACGAGAAGCGATTGTTTCCCATTCATTAACCAGTGAAGAAGATCGGAGCGGTGGAGGAGCGGAAGGGCGAGCTCTTTTGCGCGGATCACTTCGACATTTTGTTCGTGAATGCCACTGCTATAGACTACCGTTGTGGCACTCGAAACGGCCTCGCCGTGGTGTCCCAGGTGGACAACTGCGCCCTCTTTTTCCAGTTCGGTAAGAAGCGGACTCGGCGTCGAATCGCTCCCTTGCACTGTGTGGCCTCGCTGCAACAAAATGCGGGCGAGGGCACTCATCCCAATTCCACCTAAGCCGATGAAGTGGTAGATCTCTTTCATGTGAGCAATTCCTCAAATGCAATTCTGTTCCTATTTTGCTCTTCAAACCGTCGAAGTGCAAGCTTCATTCCTGCCCAATCAGCGGTTTGGATCGTTTCTACCAATGCGGGGGGCGTCGCTTGAGGCTGCGCAAGAGTCACACATCCCCCGAGCGAAGTGAGGAATTCGGCGTTGTGTTGTTGGTGGTCATCAGCTGCATAAGGATAAGGAATCAGCAGGGCAGGCAATTGAAAATAAAGGAGCTCTCCGATCGTTCCTGCGCCACTGCGGCACACAGCAAAGTCAGCGGCGGAATAAGCGACGTGCATCTTCGATTCAAATCCTTTCACGACGGCAGAGACATTGGCTTTTGCATAGAGCTCTCTCACACTGTTCGCCGCCTCGTCAGAGCCTGCCAAATGGATCACTTGAACCTCTCCCAGTTGCCGCACTACTTCGGGCATTGTCTCGTTCAAAAACGAGGCCCCCTGCGAGCCGCCAAAAATGAGAAGCACGCGTCGCTTTGGATCGAGACCTAATTCGCGACAAGCGGCCTCTTTCTCGAGCGGTTGGGCTCGAATCCAGGGAAAGAGAGAAATCGGGACAAATTTAGGATGAGAATCGAGAGGAAATTGAACAGCGATTTTTTGAGCAAATGGGACTAAGAGGCGGTTGACTTTTCCAAGAATCCGATTGGGCTCGTAGAGAATGATTTTTTTACGCAGAAGCGCGGCGGCAAACAACACCGGCGCGACGTGGTAGCTGCCAAAACCGACGATGACATGGGGCCGCTCTCGAAGCAAGAGCCAAAGAGCCTGGAAAAACCCTTGTAGCAACTTCCTCGCCAACGTTGTTTTTCGTTTCTTTAACGGAGCCGACGCGATCTCTCGGAAGCGAAACCGATCCCTCGAAAAATAGGGGCTTCGGTCCAATTTGTAACCGGCGAAAAGAACTTCACTCCCCTGTTCTTCAACCAGTTGAGCTAGCTGTTGGGCAGGGAGCAAATGGCCTCCGGTACCGCCGGCAGCGATTAAAACTTTACGCTTCATCGAGCACTCCGTTCTTGCGCGAAATATCGATGAGCAAAAAGAACGCGATGAGATTGACCATGAGAGAGGTGCCACCGTGAGAAAAGTAAGGCAAGTTCATCCCCTTACTGGGAAGAAGGCCGGAGACGATTCCTAAATTGAGAAAGGCTTGGAGTGCGACCAAGAAGGTCAAGATTGCGGCAAACAAAAAGGCGCCTCGATCTTTTGTTTGGAGTGCAATCGAGCAGCCGGCATAGGTGAACATCGCGTAGAGGCCAATGAGCCCCAACATACCGACAAAGCCGGTCTCTTCCGCATAAATCGCTGCGATGTAATCGCTCCGCGCTTCAGGCAAGTAGTTGAGCTTCTGCAAACTTTCGCCAATTCCCCGTCCCAAGAGCCCCCCAGAACCAGCGGCAATTTTCGCTTGGTGAGGCTGGTGTCCCTTCCCGCGCAAATCGAGTTCGGGGTGGAGGAATACCTGGATCCGCCTCGACGCATGGGGCATGTGGTAAATCGCCGCCGAACCGATCACCACCAATAACAAAAGGGGCAAGACCCAATAGCGCCACGGAATGCGAGCAAGCCAAAAAAGCATCACCAGCGTCGCCGAAAGAATGGCCGTCGTTCCGTTGTCGGGTTCCATGAGAATAAGTCCCATTGGAATCGCTAGACACGCGAGAACTTTGAGAAAGGCTTTGATGTCGAGTTGCTCTTTCTGCTTTAAAACCCAATGGATAAAAACAGCTGGAATCGCGATCTTCGCACACTCAGAGGGTTGAAAAGAAAATCCCATCAAATTGAGCCATCGATGCGCGCCATTGATTTTTTGCCCAATGCCGGGCAAAAAGACCAAAACGAGGAGAAGTGTGACTCCCGAAAGGATGGGAATGCTCCAACGAAGGCACCGCTCATAGCCCAACCGGTAAGCGACAAGCCCAAGCACTAAACCGGCCAAACCGTGGAGTGATTGTTTGTAAAAAGCAGCGTGAGTATTGATGTCGAGGGAGCGGTCGATAATCTCTGCGGCCGTGGTGTTGAACACCATCAAAAGCCCAATAGAAATGAGCAGAGCTACCGACAAGACAAGCGAAACAACCGCGCTTTTCATCGGATGCGGAGGCGGTCGCCTGGCTTGAGTTTGCGCGCTTTTTCTTCATTCAAGCCGTTGAGTTTTAGCAACTCGTCTACTTTAAGGTGATTCTTCATCGCAATGGTCCATGCATTGTCGCCCACTTTGACGGTATAGTAATCGGGACCATTGTCAATCGGTTTGGCCGACTTTGCGCTTTTAATCGCAGCGACTTTTTCTCCGGGCAAGCGGAGTTTTTGACCCACGCGTAGAAAACTGCTCGGCAGTTGGTTGACTTTGATGATTTCATCAACAGTTGTGTGGTTCGCTTTGGCAATTTTCTCGAGCGTGTCGCCTTTTTTTACCATCACTTCTGGCAGAGAAGACTCAGGGCGTACAGGCGCTGCGGCAACCGCCTCAGGGTTTACTTCTTCAGTAGTCGCAAGCGGTGGAAGACTGTGAGCGACGAGAGATTCTGAGGTTTTTGAAGCGGCTGTTGTTTCGGGAAGGACTTGTGGAAGTGGGGAGGCCGGTTGTCGAGTGGTGGGTTGCCTTAGGGCGAGGTCTATCTCATCGCCAAAGAGGGGTGGGCTATTGTCTCCGCGAAGGACAGGCGCGCTCGCCACTTCGTGGGTCGGGGGAATCGAAATTTCTTCTTGAGATGTAAGCGCCGTCACAAACAAAACGACGAGCAGTCCCGCATTGACGAGAACTGCCAACAAGATTGTATTTTTTCGATTCATCTTTAGTCACCTGTTACTAACCGTTTAAACGTATCGCCCCGCTGCTCGAAGCTAGTAAATTGATCGTAGCTCGAACAACCGGGAGAGAGAAGGACGCACTCATTCCCTTTTGCCTCTCTCTCTGCAAGAGCTACCGCTTCTGCAAGCGTAGCGACCACTTCGACAGGCAATGACGAAGACAGTTCCTCTTTCATCTGAGAAGCTGCTCCACCAAAAGCGAGAATTTTCCGCACCTTTCCTCCAAAGCTTTCAATCCAAGGCCGATACGAAGCGCCTTTATGCACTCCGCCAGCGATCAAAATCACCGGTCGCTTCATCAAGGCCACCGCATGCATTACGGCATGGATATTGGTCGCCTTGCTATCGTTGAAGTACTCAACTCCTCCCTTGATCGCGACCCATTCGAGTCGATGAGGGGGCTTTCGAAACGTCTTCAACGCTGAAGCAAATTCTCCTTCCGATACGCCCAAAACGGTACATATCGAAAAAGCGGCCTCGACATTCTGCTTACCCAATTGGGTATACTCCACTGGAGAAATCGCCGCAACGTTTTCTTGCACGATCTCGACCTCTTTCTCTCTAAAAAGATCTGAAAATTCCTTCCCCACTTGACTTGAGATAAAAAGGCGCCCTGTTTTTTTTAAACAATTCCCGATTCTCGCTTTTGCTTCTGCATACGCTCGCATCGTCGGATGGCGATCCAAATGGTTGGGCGTGATGTTCAAACACACTGCCGCATCGAGTTTACGGCTAGTCAAGGTCTCCAACTGAAACGAACTCAGCTCAATCACCAGAATTTCCTCTGGCGCCACATCGAGCACTGCGCCGGCTAGCGCCGCCCCCACATTTCCGACCGCTTGCGCCTTCTTTCCAGCCGCGTTCAACACATGAGCGATCAAGAGCGTTGTGGTCGTCTTCCCATTGCTGCCCGTGATCCCTACACACCGATTTTCGAGGAGACGAAATGCCAGCTCAATTTCGCCAATGACCTCAATCCCCTTCTCTCGCGCCTTCTGCACCAGTGGATGCGACGGTGGCACCCCCGGCGACAAGATCACCTGGTCAAATTCATCCCAATCGAGATCGGCCGTATCGAGCAACACAGGCACATCGGCCTTGAGCTCTCCCGCCTTACGATCGACAGCAATCACCTCGCAGCCCCGCGCCTTCAACAGCGCAGCCGACGCCCGACCACTAATTCCGTACCCAATCACCAACTTCTTTTTCATCTGATTTCTTTTCTAATTTTTTTGCCGCGTCTCGCGGCAAAAAAATTCATCAGCGGTTCCTCACTGGAATTTCAAGGAAGCCACTGCAATGATCGCAAAGAGCAAACTAATAATCCAGAAGCGAATGACCACTTTCGTCTCAGGCCATCCCTTGTATTCAAAATGGTGATGGAGCGGCGCGCAAAGAAAAATCCGCTTTTTATTTCGATATCGATAGCTCAGCACTTGTAAAATGACCGATAGCGCCTCAGCGACAAAAATGGCGCCCGCAATCGCCAATACAACTTCCCGTCTGAGCAAAACCGAGGCAATCCCGATGATCCCACCGAGCGCGAGCGACCCTGTATCTCCCATGAACACTTGCGCCGGATAACCATTGTACCAAAGAAATCCGAGGCAAGCCCCCGCCAAGGCGAACAAATAAACCGCAATCTCTCCGCTCCCTTCGATGTACAAGATGTTCAAATACCTCGCCAAATCGATGTGATTCGAGAGAAAGGCAAAGAGGGCGAGAACGAGTGAAACCATCACCAGACACCCAGCTGCAAGTCCATCCAATCCATCGGTTAAATTCACCGCATTGGAGGACCCTGTGATCACAAACGCGATCCAGAGAAAAGAAAGGAGTGCCGATAAAGTGACGAGGGGCTCTTTGAAAAACGGCACGTAGATCCGCTCAATATACTGTTGCGTTGAAAGGGTCGTCGACTTGATGAGCGGCCGCTTGCCCTCGCGCGGTTCGACCATCTGTTGCTTTGCGGTCGGCGGCCGAAACCACTCCTTTCCTCCCAACGTCTGTTGCACCGAGGGACACAATAAATAGAGCGCCACTAATCCCGAAAAGCCTACTTGAAAAAGCATTTTCTTCCGCGCTTTCAACCCCTTGCTGTTCTTGTAGCGGAGCTTCAAGTAGTCGTCGATGCCGCCTAAAAAACCCAACCCGATCGTGGCCAAGAGAAAGATCAGGGTAAAAACACTGCGCAAATCCATCCACAAAAATAGCGCCAATGCCATTGAAGAGAGGATCAAAATTCCCCCCATCGTCGGCGTATCCTTTTTCTTGCCGTGCAGTTCAGCGAGCTGAGGGCACTCTTCTACGCTCCGAATCGATTGACCGATCTTGAGTTCATAGAGCTTTTTGATGAAGCGAGGCCCCAAGAAAATCGTGAAGAGAAGCGCTGTGAGCGCGGCCAAGATCATCCGGGTAGAGAAGTAGGTAAAGGCCGCAGGGATTTTCAAATCCCATACCCTTCGGAGAAATTCGACCAATAAAAGAAGCATCTCTTATCCCAACAGCTCGAAGATTTTTTCCATTTGCATTGCCCGCGCGCCTTTGACCAGCACTGTATCGCCAGGCCGCATTAAATCTCTCAACCGCTTCGCCAACTTTTTGTGGTCGATGAACCATTCCGCTGGTTTTTTCACTTCGGAGAACGCCTCGCACAGCGGCTTCGCCTCTTCGCCAAAGCAAAGCAGGTGATCGGCAAAGGGCTGTGCAAAATGACCCACCTCTTGATGGAGCGGCTTTGACATCGCTCCCATGTCTCCCATCGAGCCCAATACGGCGATCCGTTTTCCACCCAATTTCGGTTCCGGCAGATTGGAAAGAGCCGCCCGCATCGATTCGGGGTTTGCATTGTAGGCATCGTTGACAAACACGATCCCCTCTCGCTCAAATTGTTCAAAGCGCATCTTCGGCAACTGCAGCTTTGCCACCTGTCGATTGATCTCATCCCACTCCATCTTGAACGTGCGAGCAACCGCCACCGCAGCTAAAAAATTGTGTAAAATAGGAGGCTGTTTAAATGGCAGATCAAACCGATAAGCTCTCACTCCCCGCTCATCGACCACTCCGTCGGACAAGAAGTAATCAGCCGTTCGATCGGTCAATGAGAAGGAACACTTCTCAGCCGCAACCCCCACCACCAAGCTCTCCCACTCCAAGAATTCATGAAAGAAAATTGCCGTCTTCGTTTTTGAATGGCTAAAGATCTCGGCCTTTCCCCGAGCAATCCCCTCTATTCCATCGGGGAAAAATCCCACATGAGCCAGCGCTACCTTCGTCAATACTGCTACATCCGGCGGCACGAGTTGCACCATCTTCCCCACATCGCCCGGCTCGCTCATCCCCACTTCCAATACCAACACCTCTTCCCCGCCCTCCAAATTCAACACCGAAATGGGCAAGGACAGCTTAGTGTTGTAGCTCGCATACGTCTTTCCAACTTTAAATTTCCCCTCGAGCAACGTCGCGATGAAATCCTTGGTCATCGTCTTTCCAACCGACCCCGTAATCTCCACCACCTTCGCTCCCGACCGTAGAACCGCATCCCGCGCCAGCTCCTGCAAGCTCCCGAATACATCCTCGACCGGCAGTAAAACCAGCCCAAAATCAGGACCCACATACCCCTTGGAAACGACTGCTGCCAGCCCTCCCTGCGCCTTGACCTGACCCAAGAAATGGTGCCCATCGGTTTTCCCCCCTTTCAGAGCAAAAAACAGCTCCCCAGGTCCCACCAACCGGCTATCGATCCGATACCCCCCCACCGGCGTCTCACACTCACACACCACGCCTAAATGACGAGCAATCTGCTTCAACGGGACATTTTTCATGCGTTTCCTCGAATAAAAATAAATATCTATAACGTTTTTTCTAAAAAGACGCTAGTTTTTTCTCTAATGAAAATAAATTAATTTAAAAAAACGTTAAAAAAACTTTATTTAAGTTACAATTATTGCGTTTTTAGTTATAATAATTGACAAATCCAAAGGAGATAATTAAATGTCTACAAGCCAAGTAATCCCATTAAGCGCTCCCGTAACCCCCGTGGCAGACCCGCAACCAGCAGGAAACCTTCAAGGTCGCCAAGTTCGAGACATTCAGGCAGAAGTTACAGCACTCAAGAAGAATGAACTCGCCCCTCTCGAACGCTCCTTAAAAAAAAGAGATATCATGTTAGTGGTTGCTGCCATCGTCTGCGTAGCGATCATGGGCCTCTCTCTAGGCATAGGACTCGGTTGCTTTCATGGTACCGCGTTAGGTCTGGGTATCGCAATAGGAGGCTTTTGTGGTCCTATGTCTCTCCTGATGATGAGTCCTGTGTTCATCCAGAGAAAAATCTTAAATCCTCACGTAAAACAGATCTTAGAAAATCAAGACTTCTTGCAGTTTGTAACTCATCATGAGCTTCGTCTGACTTTGCCCTCTCTCTTGAAAACCCACCTCCTCTTTTCCAAAAGAAAAAGTCTTACCTCTCTCCAAGACCAATTGAAAAATGACTTAGAGCAAGCAAAAAACCAAGCGAATACCAAGGAATTAAAGATTCCAACAATCGGGCAGCAACTGAAAGGTGAGGACCTACTGAGAGATCTGCCTTTCTTTCAATTTATTCGGGACAACACCCTATTCCCCCCTAGCTCCCTCCAGCAAGGGCAGAACGCATTCAGGGGCCCCATTCAAAGTAGTCTGGTAACAGCTGATCGTTACAAACGGGCAAAGGATCTGTGGTTGCAAAAGCAAAACCTGGATCTACAAGAGCGAGAACTCCTGCAAGAAATCAAGCAGCTAAAAGAATCGCCTGTTGAGACAGATCTCAAAAAAAGCGGTGTCATTCGCATCCTCGAGCCCCAAGGTTGGTAAGATACGAATTGACCTCTTAAGCTTTCTTAAGCATAATAAAGCCCATTTTGGTAGTCCGAAACAAGGGCTACCATGAACGGTGGCATAGCCAAGTGGTAAGGCAGGAGCCTGCAAAGCTCCCATCCCTCAGTTCGAATCTGAGTGCCACCTAATGCTTTATTTAGTCGCAACCCCCATTGGAACCCTCAGCGACATCACCCTCCGGGCAGTGGAGACTTTGAAAAAGGTCGATGCTATTCTCTGCGAGGATAGTCGACGTAGCGCCATTTTGCTCAAACACTACGAGATCGAAAAGCCGCTCTACCCCCACCACAAATTCAATGAGAAAAAGAACCTCGAAAAAGTATTAGAACGGCTTCGCAATGGCGAAGAAATTGCCCTCATTTCGGACGCTGGAACCCCGTGCATCAATGACCCTGGCGCGGTCCTCGTCCAAGCCTGCATCGCTGAAGGAATTCCTTTCACTGCCATCCCCGGCCCGTGCAGCCCGATCGTCGCCCTCCTCCTCTCTGGCTTTGATACAGCCCGTTTCCAATGCATCGGCTTTTTGCCAAAGAAGTCGGAAGAAACGCTCCGAAGCGCCCTCACCTATCGAGGAACTACCATCGCATTCGAAAGCCCCGAGCGGCTCATCGATACGCTGGAAGATCTCACCCGCCTCGATCCCGAGCGGAAAATCGCCGTTGCTCGCGAGATGACAAAGACCTACGAAGAGTGCATCCGCGGCACCGCGCATGAAGTACTCGCTCACTACCGACAAAAAGGGGTAAAGGGCGAAGTGTGCCTTCTCATCGGCGAAGGAAAATTTCCCACGGAGGAATATCCTCTCGACGAGCTCATTGAACTCCTCCAAGAATCTCACGGTCTTTCTCTCAAGGAGGCGATCAAACTCGCCGCCAAACTGCTCAAGCAACCGAAGAGCGACATCTACCGCGCCGTCCACGCGAACGAAAACTAAATGCAGAATTCAGAGTGCAGAACTGATAGTCGACCATCTTCGGCGCCCAGTTCGCTTTGCTCACCTGCAAAGACTTTTCTAATTTGGGGCAGCGGGGGCTTCTCCCGACTGTTAGTTCTGCATTCTGCACTCTGAATTCTGCATTCTATAAAGCGGCTTTACTTTTGAAGGAAAGTTCGCTACAGTTTTTGGCTAGAAAGATTTTGAGGATACACCATGACGACACCTAAAGAATTCCGATTTGAAGAAGATGCTCGCAACGCGCTGCGCGAAGGAATCGATCAGCTCGCAGAAGTGGTCGCCATGACGTTAGGCCCGCGCGGTCGCAATGTGGGACTCCAAACTTCGTGGGGATCTCCGACGATCACCAGCGATGGAGATAGCATCGCTAAAGACATCGAATTCAAAGATCCGTTCCTCAACATGGGCGCCTCGATGGCCAAAGAGGTCGCCTCAAAGATCAAAGAAAAAGCGGGCGATGGAACGACGACAGGCATTGTTCTTTTGAGAGCGCTCGTGCAAAACGGCGTGAAGAATATCGCGTCAGGGGCCAATCCCACTGCGATCAAACGAGGCATGGACAAAGCGCTAGAGAAATTGCTCGGAGAAATCGATGCGCTGGCGACCCAAGTCAAAAGTGTAAAAGACACGCAAAACATCGCGACGGTATCTGCTTCGGGGAACCGAGAAATTGGCGAAAAAATTGCTGAATGCTTTGAAAAGGTTGGCAAAGAAGGGGTCATCTCCATCGAAGAGGGCAAAAGAACTGAGACGACGATCGAAATCGTCGAAGGGATGCAGTTCGAGCGGGGCTATCAAAGCTCTTACTTCTGCACCAATGCCGAAAAACTCCTCGCCGAACTCTCCCATCCTTCTATTTTGATCACAGATAAAAAAATCAGCTCGGCCCAAGAAATCTTGCCCATTTTGCAACACATTGCAGCGAGCGGCCAAGAGTTGCTCATTATTTCGGAAGAAGTCGAAGGCGACACTCTCTCGACCCTCGTGATCAATAAGTTGCGTGGATCACTCAAAGTCGTAGCAGTGAAAGCGCCCGGTTTTGGAGACCAGCGAAAAGAACTGCTCGAAGATCTCGCCATTTTGACGGGCGCTACGGTGATCAGCGAAGAAAAAGGATTCATCCTCCGAGAAGCAGGCGCCGATCTCCTCGGCCACGCGGACCAAGTGATCGTCACCAAAGACAAAACAACAGTCGTTGGCGGCAAAGGAAATGCCAAAGCGCTCAAAGAACGAATCGCTCAAATCACCGCTCAAATCAAAACCACCTCTTCCTATGAGCGAGAAAAACTCGAAGAGAGAAAAGCAAAGCTCTCCGGTGGCGTCGCTGTGATCAAAGTAGGCGCTCCCACAGAATCTGAGATGAAAAAGAAAAAGCAGAACTACGAAGACAGCCTCCACTCGACGCGCGCCGCTCTCGAAAACGGCATCGTCACTGGCGGCGGCATCGCCCTCTTACGAGCGGCTCGCTCTCTGAAACTTTCCCTCTCAAAAGAAGAACAAGTGGGAGTCCAAATTCTAATCCGCGCCTGCGAAGCGCCGTTCCGGCAAATCGTTTCGAACGCTGGCTTCGACCCCTCGCTCTACCTCGAAGAGGTATTGAAAGGGAGCCAGACAACCGGTTTCAACGCCGTGACTGAGCAGGTGGAAGATCTCGACAAAACGGGTGTGCTCGATCCCGCTAAAGTAGTAAAGAGCAGCATCACTTGCGCCGTCTCCGTCGCAAGTGTAATCCTTCTCTCCGAAGCCCTGATGGTCAACGACGGAAAATAGAAAAAAAATTCACCACAGAGACTCAGAGAAAAGAGAGATTGCACAGAGGAAAATATTTTATTCTCTGTGAAACCTCTCTTTTCTCTGAGTCTCTGTGGTGAATTTCTTTATTCTTCGTAGAAAGGGTTGAGGTTAGCGGTATTGTAAGAGCGAAGCGTATCATCGAGGGCCAAGGGACCAAGAACCAAATGCTCGAAGTACTTACCGTAACCCTCTTCTGTCGTAGGCTCGTCGATGCTCGATAATGTACTGTAAATTCGCGCTGTCCCACCAAAGTCTTTTCCCTGCGCGGCCAGTTCTCTATTTTTTTGTCGGAGATCGGTCAATGCCGCCGTCAGAGCTGCTTTGAATTTGACATACTTATTAGGATCTTGCGCAAAGCGGTCGGTGATGCAAAAATGGATCGCATCATCGTCGATGCTGTTGAGAATGAACCCCGCCCTAAAGGACCGGGTTTTCAGAGACCTGATAAATTTTAAGAGATGTTTACGCTATGAAAAAATTATTTTCAACATTCGAGACAGTTGCAAAACTCATTTGCCCGTTAAAACCGCCCTTTTGAGGCCATTTACGTCCATTCTCCTCAGTCGGCCCGCTTGGGCCGACCTCGTCAAATGGACCGTGGTGGCTTTGCCACCACTCGCAAATGGCCTCAAAATCATCGA
>JAGWKU010000016.1 GCA_028873375.1 Verrucomicrobiota bacterium | reverse complement strand
CAGGCCCTGAATATAGTCAGAACATTAGCAGAGAAACTGAAGTGGAAAGAAGAAAGTATGCCGAGATGGAGCGCTCAATTGCTGAGTAGACCTAAGCGGACTCTAGCGCTGATGAGGGGTTTATGAGGCGACTTTGCAGGTGTCCTGGCTGCTCAACCCCCGGTAATCCCAGAAAGTCAAAAAAATCTTCTAACGAATAAACCAACGTTTTTCTTAAATAGCTAAAATAGAATAACTAAATATCTATTTACTATTATAATAGTATATGATATAATTTTATTAATTAATTAAAATTATGGATGATTAAAATGATTCGTACGCAAACTACAGATTTCAACCCAATCGAACGCTCCCCAATCCTTCGCTTTGCTGACAAAGCAGGATACATTCCTGTGGTCGGAACAGTAGTAGGCACTGTCCGGATGGTCGTCGCTCTAGCCGTTGCTATATTCATGAAATTAGCCAATCCCTTTTTAAGATGCGCCGGAGTGTCTTTCGCCAACCGAAATTACATCTACACACGAGCCAAAGACGAAGCATTCCGAGGGTTTTTCGAATTACTTCCTTTTTTGAGCTTAGTTAACGATATCGAAGATAGCGAGATACAAGCTAGAGACAAGGAGCTTAACGACCGTTGCTATGCATTCGGAAAATATGTTCATCAAACTCCTAATGGCTCATGCACCTATTCCTATTCTAAGCTTACCCTAAACCCAGAGGCCACTGAAATTAAGTGGACTGTTTTTCCACAAGGTTTGTTCGAGTCAGCTCAAGCCATTGGAAAAGTTCAAGAAAAAGCAAAAGAACCCTCTCATTCGCCAGCAAAAGTCTTAGAGGAACCGTCCCCCGCTCTAGACATACAACAGCCCGACAAGAAAGACCAACAGCCTGATGAGAACGACCTCGTTGAGATTCCAATTACTCCTCGTCCTATTCCAATTGAAGCTTACTAATCTGGTTAAAGAGAGAGATGACAATATTTTCTTTTAATTTTTGTAACTCTCTCATTCAGATAAAATCAATATTAATCAGCTAAAGAACCAAGAATTTCACTTTAATATTATTAATAATTCAGTTAAAATCAGCGCGATTAAATAAAAAAAGTGAAATTATGAGCACCATCGCCCCTACAACCTGCCAATACATCTATGATTATTATGCAATCGCAAGGCCTCACCTAGAAAGTGATCCGGTGTTGATCACACCCATCCGCCGACTGTGGATTGCTGCAAAAGCAGATGCGATCGGCGAGATTCCAGTGATCGGAACAGTGGTGGGAATTGTCCGCATTATTTTTGGTCTCCTTGCAGCAGGAGTCTTTAAAATTGGAGAAAAATGCGCTCAACGATCCGGTGACATGACTCTCAAGGAACGGCGCATTTTGAATGCCAATCTAGCGATGGATGAGTTTACACGTGGATTGTTTGAGCTCTTTCCCTGCTGCCTGATTAGCTGGGCTGATAACACCTATCGAGAAAACGAGACACAAAACACTCCCCATCTTTTACAATCAGCAGAAGCTCGCGGGAATTTCATCTACGTGACCCCAAAAGGCCATTTTTATGCGAAAGAATGGCATTCTAACGTGAAATTATGCCTCAGCGAACGCCCCCCTGCAGCACTTGCGCAACCTCCCCATTCATAAAAATCAAGTCTTTAAAAAAGAACGACTTGTAGCCATTATTACCCCCTTGAATTTTATTCAGAATTCATTTAAAATTTATGTAATAAAAAACAAAAAGGTGAAATGATGTTTCCTTCCACGAATTCTTCCCTTCCTCCCCTTAATTGCGGGGATGTTATCCAACCACCGGATTTCCAATCTACGACAGAGCGGCCTGTAGACCTCCCTCCCCTCTCCCCTCGTATCACACAAACTTATGATCAATCCATATCATTAGTACGTAGCACTTTATCACAGCTAGAAAACCGCTCTTCTGTTAGAAGAGAATCTTCTGATTTTCCCGTTCAAGTCCTCCCAGATTCTGATGACCCTAATGTCGCCATCGATGCATTTTACAAAGAGTTGGCAAACTCACAAAATCTTGATTACCAACCTGAGCCAGACCAGCCGTTTGTAGGCTCACCTCGTATGGCTCGCCTAGGTCCTAGTCGTCGGAGTGAATCACCTCAGATGGGTGATCCAATAGCCTCCTCTGGAGAACACTGTGCCATCGAAGAGATGTCAATAACCGCTCTTCAAGAAAATGACTCACCTCTTCATATGATTAGCCCTCGCTCCTTCCCACAAGCACAACAAACTGAGCCACGAGTTTATCGACAAATAACTCCATCTTACAAGCGATTCTTCCTCTGCCGTTTTGCTGACAAAGTCGGCTATATTCCTGTCATTGGCGTCGCAGTTGGCGTTGTTCGTATCGTTGTGAGCTTAGCCGTAAAAATCATCGCTGAATTGGGCCGTTTATTTTTCGCTTGTCTCTCCTGCCGCTTCCTCAAAAACCAATGCCAATATCTTTCTCTCAGAGCAGGTGCTGAGATGAAGAGAGGATTCTTTGAACTACTCCCTAATTGCAAGCTAAAACGAGATATTCACCAACGCGATCTCATAAGAAATTTTTACCCTAGAATTACAGATAAGACTGGAGCTTGGGGAACATATATGCATGAAAATCCCGATGGATCTCTTACCTATAGTAATTTCTCGCCTATAGGCTTTGACGAAAATGATTAAAAAACACGAGAGGAAATAAACCATGAACAATTTACCACCAACTTCTGCCACTATTGTCTATAAAGATTACAGAAGCGGAAACATCGAACAGGGAAATGAGTCGATTGAGGTAACCCCAATTAAAAGATGGTCAGTAGCAGTTAAAGCTGATCGTTTCGGTTCTATTCCTGTGATTGGAACGGTGGTAGGAGTAGCAAGGTTTGTTTTTGGCTTGCTTGCAGCATGGACCTTCTTGATAGGAAGTTTATGCGCGCGGTTATCGGGCAATAAAGATCTCGTCGAGGCTCGCCTTTCCAAGGCAGACGCAGCTAGCTGCGAATTCATGCGAGGACTCTTTGAGCTTGTACCAGGCATGATCAACCACACTGATTCTATGTTCCAAGAAAATAAAGAGGAGGAGCCCCCTCTACTTTTCCCTACTTCCATAGCACGGGGCCACTTCCTGTATAGAGCTAAAGAGCGTCGTTTCTATACTGAAGAAGCATATCCCTCCGTTAAACTTGTCTTGTCTTCAAGATACAGACTGAACGACTAAAAAACGGCTGCGCAATCAAGCCCTATGCCCAACCAAATCGTTCGACGACTAGAAGCCCTGTATAATCGGGAAAATCCCTCTGTATGGGATAAGAAGTATTTCGATGCTAGCGTTCTTACCGTATACCATTCACATCTCGAGTTTCAAAACGAAGGTCAGTTAAAAAAATTAAAAACGGCCCACCTAAGAAAATATATCGAACGACTCGAAGCCGATATTGCTTACTACCAGAAAGTGGTTTGTGAGGATGCACTCGAACCTTCCCCTGAAGTGCGCTTTGTTCAGCAACAGAGAGATGAAGACATCCGAGTGCTGGAAATCGCGAAAGAAATTCTTAAAGAAAAATCTTCCTCTTCAAAGTGTATCATCCTCTAAGAGACATCACCTTACTTTGTAGACTCCCTATTAAAGCTTCCTTCTCTTCGCCCTCTGCTTCAGGCGCAAACTTCTTCGCTTTTTAATGGATTTGATCTCTTTTGCTCCAGATGCAGGAGCCCCTCGAAGCAGTCCTTCACTGCCCAAATCTTCATCATTGGACGACGAAAAACTCGGCGCCTCTTTAGGGCCGGGTATTTTAAAAAAACGGGTTGGGCCGAGTTCGAAACTCGACCCAAAACCGCTAACAATCTTGGGCCTTAAGGCTCGAGTTTACTGCCTGGTTTCAGGCATCTTCTTTCTTAAGAGACTATACTAAACAAGGATCAAATAGATGACTAAGAACCCTCCAAGTATCACGGTTGTGAGGGTGAGAGCTATTGCAAGGGCTGGGGAAGGTCGATAAGTATCCTCATCGATTTGCTTTTCAGTGATTCTATACTTGAAGTAGGCAAATAATCCGATCAAAATACCGACAATAACAAGAACCATGCCAAAAATCGATGAATAGCCAGGTTGTAAAGTTGGCGTAGTGGCTACTTCTTGTTTGCCAAAAAAATAGGAGATTTGCTTCATAAATAAGGCAAACTTTTCTACGACAAAACCAAAAGCCATGAGTCCTAGGCTGGTTCGGATCCAAGCGAGAAATGTCCTTTCGTTTGCAAGATGATCAACTCGGTTTTTCTTAGGTTTTGGAGCCATGTTCACGACCAGAGGTATTTTCGTTTAACTTATATTTTATTTGCGATAGCTGTTCAATAAAATTTTTTAATCTGTTACATGCAAGTTTATGACAATGATGCCTAAATTGAGGGAAATATTTTTTAGTGATAAGCAGAGATTCATGAGAAAAGTGTTTTTCCTGAGTTGGTTTCTTGCTGGATGTACGGTTGGCCCGGAATATGTTCCGCCAGAAAGTCAGACAGTGAGTCACTGGAAGAGCCCCGAACAGACGGTTCCAGTGCCGAACGTTGAATGTTGGTGGGAGATCTTTCACGACGAAAAACTGGAACGTTTAATCGCCGATGCCATCGCAAAAAACCCTTCTCTCATCGCAATTTCAGAGAAAGTCGAACAGGCTAGAGATTTTTCAAGAGTGGCCAAATCTCGGCTATTTCCGCAGATCCAGTTGGATCCTTCCGCCAGTAACACGCCCATTCGGACTCACATTTTTGGTTCCACTTCGAATCCTCCTCCCACGTTGATCAAAGACCATATAGATAAGTATGAATTACCTTTAACACTGTTGTATGAGATCGACTTTTGGGGCAAATGGAGAAGCCAGTATCGGTCTGCTTTGTATAAGGCAGAAGCACAAGTGGAACTGTACAATACGGCTCTTCTTCTTTTGACGACTGACTTAGCCAATGCCTATTTCCAACTCCGGATCCAAGATGCTCAGATTGAGGTGTATCGAGACATTCTCTTTACACGCCAAACGGCGCTCAATATCCAACAATCGAGATACGACACACATCTGATCAATTACACAGAAGTGTCTACGATGCAATCGGACTACTCAACAGTGGAATCTCAATATTATGATGCGCTTCGCAAACGGGCTCTCTTCGAAAATCAGATCGCCGTTCTGGTGGGGGAGTCCGCTTCTGAATTCAAGCTCGATCCAATGCCGACTCGCACTTTACCGCCAGTGATTCCCGCAGGCGTGCCTGCATCAGTTCTTCTTCGAAGACCTGATTTGCGAGAGCAGGAGCGGATCATGGCATCGATGCATGCAGAGATTAACGTCGCTTATGCTTCCTTCTTCCCATCCGTCGATGTTTCGGGAGGGATCAATTTTCTCTCGAACGACTTTATGCACACTCTTAAAGATAAGTGGTTCATTGGCAGCAACTTAGTCGAAATCCTCTTTGATGCGGGGGGGAGAAGCGCAAATGTAGAGATGAAGAAAGCGGCCTTCAAGGAAGCGCTCTCTACTTATCAGCAAAAGGTTTTAACGGCAGTTCAAGAAGTGGAAGATTCTCTTTCGAGCTTGGATTGGGTCGATCACGAAATGAGGGCCATTGAGCGTGCAGTTGAAGCAATGCAGATCACCACCCAAATTGCTCTCGATCGCTATAAATTCGGGCTGGCCAGCTTTTTGGGTGCCGCCGATAGCGAGAGGAAAGAACTGGAGAAAAAGCTTGTCAATCTGCGCCTGCTTAGCCAGCGCTACCTTTATACAATCCATTTGATCAAGGCGATTGGGGGAGGGTGGAATTAACGCATGTGGATCGTAAAACTCGCACTCTCTCGTCCTTATACTTTTGTCGTAACGGCCTTAGCCATCTTAATCTTTGGTCTTTGGTTTGCATTCCGCATACCCAAAGACATATTCCCCAACATCAATACTCCAGTCGTCAGCGTTGTTTGGTCTTATGCGGGAATGACAGCCAAAGAGTTTGAGGAAAGAATCACCTCATTTAGCGAATTTTCTCTCTCCAGCACAGTGAATGGAATCGAGCGAATCGAATCGCAGACGCTCAATGGATTATCGTTGGTCCGGATCTATTTTCACCCTGACACGGAAATTCAGGAAGCGATGGCGCAAATCACGGCCACCTCCCAAGAGATTTTACGTCGCCTTCCTGTTGAGATTACTCCGCCTGTAATTTTACTCTATTCTCCTTCAACAGTGCCGATTGTTCAAATCATGGTCTCCGGAGAGAATGTACCCGAACAAAATCTTTATGATTATGCCTCGTTTCGACTTCGCCATCTCATAGCAGTCATCCAGGGATTGACTTTGCCGCCGCCGTTTGGAGGGAAAGTGCTCGAGATGATGATCGATACCTATCCTGAAGCGCTCCAGGCGAGAGGTTTGTCGCCGAGAGACATCCAAAACGCGATCAACCGGCAAAATATCATCATCCCAACAGGCGATGCAAAGATCGGCAAAATCGATTATTTCATGAATTCGAATAACACCCTCGACAAGGCCGAAGATTATAATGAACTTCCTGTGGCCATCAAAGATGGTTCGATCGTCTATTTAAAAGATGTTGGATTTGCTCATGAAGGGTTCCCTCCCCAAATCAACATCGTTCGTGATAACGGGGAACGGTCAGTTCTTTTGACGGTATTGAAAAACGGCAATGCATCGATTGTAGATATCGTAAAACAATTGCAATCCTTGTTGCCATCTCTTCAAGCAGCAGCTCCAGAGGGAATTAAAATTTATACGGGATCGGATCAATCGATTTTTGTCAAAAGAGCCATTGAAAATGTGTTTAAAGAAACTCTTTTAGCCATCCTATTGACGGGAGGTCTTATTTTCCTCTTTTTGAGAAACTGGATCAATACACTGATCGTCATTGTATCCATCCCTCTTTCTCTGTTGGCCGCCGTCATCTGTCTGGATTTATTAGGATATTCTCTCAATCTCATGACATTGGGGGGATTGGCATTGGCCGTCGGAATTTTGGTCGATGATGCAACGATTACAGTAGAAAATATCCATCGGAATCTGAGCTTAGGTAAATCTCTTCTCCAAGCAGTCCTGGATGGATCGAGTCAAATTGCTATTCCCGCCTTTGTCTCTTCCCTGGCGATTTGCATTGCCTTCTTACCGGTGACTTATTTGGTCGGCGCTTCCAAATTTCTCTTCGTTCCCTTTGCGATAGCAGTGGTGGTGTCATTAGCCGTTTCTTATTTTCTTTCAAGGACTTTAGTTCCTGTGATGATTCGTTTTTTACACAAGGAAGTATCTCTCAAAGAAGCTTTGTTCTTCACACGTCTCCAAAAAAAATATACAGAAGCGCTTCATTGGAGTTTGAAAAATCGGGGTGTTATTTGTTCTTCGTTTGCCCTCCTGTTTGCGAGCATTCTTTTGCTCTTCCCATTCATTGGAACCGATTTTTTCCCAGCGACAAGTGCGGGGCAGATTCGGCTCCATGTCAAGGCGCCCCCCGGAACCCGCATCGAAGTAACCGAGGAAATATTTGGCGACGTTGAAGCAGAAATCCGAAAACTCCTTCCCGTCCTGTCAATATCAGACAACATCGGTGTCAATCCGATTCCCTACACGATGGCATTTGGCGACAATGCGACGATCGGGACATGGGATGGAGAAATCCTGGTCACATTAACTCCAAACCGCAAATACCATGCCCCCTATTATATCAAGCGTCTCCGAGAACACTTTAAAGAGACGTTCCCAGAATGCACTTTCTTCTTTCAGCCAGCCGATTTGATCAGCCAAATCCTATATTTTGGTCTTCCCACCCCGATCGATGTGAAAGTGATTGGCTATGACGAGAAGAATAATCTGGAGATCGCACGCAAACTGGTCGACCGGATTTCTCGCATTCCCGGAGCCGTCGACGTCCACTTACACCAAGATGTCGATGTGCCGGAGCTGTTCATCAATGTCAACCGCCTCATGCTTTCCCAGGCCAATCTCATGCAAGATGCAGTGGCTAGCGATTTGCTGATTACCAATAGCGATAGCACTGTCGTCACGCCGAATTTTTGGATCAACCGAGCCATGGGCCTTCCCTATCTCATTGCAGTCCAAACACCGAAATACCGAATGGACAGCATTGAGTCTCTCCTTAGGACGCCCATTTCTACTCATCCTGAGCCGACGAGCACTCCTTTTACCTTTCCCTCGCGCGATCCTCAGGTCCGTGAAGAGCGCAAAGAGGCAGAACTGCTCGGCAATTTAGCCACCGTCGAGCGGAGGACGACGCCTGGAGTGATCAGTCACTATAACATTCAACCTGCCTATGATATTTACGCGAATGTCCAGGGGATCGACTTGGGCACTGTATCGAACAAGATTCAGCGCATCATCGAAGAAATGGAACCCAAACTGGCTCCGGGCAATAAAATCGAACTTCTAGGAGCTGTCCAGACCATGAAAACAGCATTCCATCTTCTCGGATTAGGACTCATTGGAAGTTTCTTGCTCATTTACTTTATCCTGGTCATTAACTTCCAATCTTGGTCCGATCCATTTATAATCATTATTGCCTTGCCAGGCGCTCTCACTGGCATTCTCTGGGCTCTTTTTTTAACCCATACTTCGATCAGCATTCCTTCTCTTATGGGATGCGTCGTTGCTCTCGGGGTTGCAACGGCCAACAGTATTCTTATTGTTACCTTTGCTAACCAGGAACTGTTGCAAGGGAAATCGCCGGAAGAGGCGGCGTTCGAAGCAGGCAAAACGCGCCTGAGACCCGTGCTAATGACGGCGGGCGCGATGATGTTCGGGATGCTTCCCATGGCACTGGGAATTGGCGCTGGGGCCGCGGAACACGCACCTCTTGCCCGCGCTGTGATTGGCGGTTTATTCGTGGCGACAGGAACCACTCTCTTTCTAGTCCCCGTCATCTTTTCCAAAATCCGTAAAAAGTCCAATACTTACCTGGAGGCGCGGTGAAGATTCCTGCGATTGTGCTTCTCGTTCTTCTCCTTTTATTTTTGCCCTTCTATTTTCTTCATAAGGATCGAGAAAATGAGATTTGTTTGCCGGAAGAGACCCCGATTGTGCGAGTGATGAAAGTATATCCGGAGAGTAAAGAGACGGAACTTCTTTTGCCCAGTTTTCTCGATGCGATCAACGTGACTCCGATTTGGGCTCGTACGAATGGCTATTTGAGCAATTGGTGGGTCGACATTGGGGATAAAGTCAAAACAGGGGATCTTCTCGCATCGATCGATACACCCGATGTCGATCAAGAAGTGGTGCAAGCAGAAGGAGATTTGGGGGCCGCGATCGCCAAAGAAAACATTGCCCGTATCACAGCGGAGCGAGGCTTAAAGCTCATCCAACATAACCCCGAGGCTATTTCTCGAGAGGAAGTCGATCAAATGGTCGCCAACCACCAGGCAGCGCTGGCCGATATTGAAGCCGCCAAAGGGCGTCTCGGCCGGTATAAGTATCTGCAAGGATTTAAAAACCTCTATGCTCCTTTTGACGGAACCATTACAGAACGGGATATCGATATTGGATCGCTCATTACTGCAGGTAGTAATAACTACGCCCAACAGATTTTCCAGATCGCCAAATCGGACGTCTTGCGCGCCTTTGTGAACGTGCCTCAAAATTACTTCCACTTGATCAAAGATGGTTTGGAAGCCGAAGTGACCATTCCTCAACTTCCTAAAAAAATCTTCATCGCAAGGATCGATCGGAATGCAGGAGCACTCGATCCCATGTCTCGCACGTTACTGACTCAAGTCAACATCGAAAACCCGCGGGGGGAACTTCTTCCTGGACTTTACGCTGAGGTCAAATTCAAGTTCAAACCGGAAACAGCCAACTTCCTCTTACCCATCGAAGCAGTGATCATTCGCGCAGGCCCTCCCTTCGTCGCCCTTGTTGATTCCAATAATTGCATCCACTTGCAGCAGGTGAAAATCGGGCGCGACTATGGCTCCACCATCGAGATCCTCGAAGGATTAAGAGAAGGGGATCTGATTGTTTCGCGCGCTACAGATCGGATCAAAGAAGGGATCAAGGTTCGACAATCTCCATAACCGGATATGAACCCCGCCCTAAATGACGGGGAATGATTTGGGAGGAGTTTCGAACTCCTCCCAAATTTGGATGTGAATTACCCGGCCTGCTCCGCTTAAAAAAGCGCGAACCCCCGCGCTTTTTTAAGATTCCGCAGAGGACCGGGTTTCCAGAGACCTGATGAAATGAGACAAAAGAAAGCGAGGGGATAAGAGTTCCCCGTCTTTTAGGGCGGGGTTCATAGGTGTATTCCGTAAAACATGTGCAATAACTCCCGCTGAATGTCGACATCATAGGAGAGATCGGCGGGATTGGATCGATCGGAAGTGCGAGTGCGAAAATGGAACGTGTGCGGCACTCTACCTTCTTTGTAAGCCACCCAATCGTCATATCGGTGGATGTCGAATCGTTGATAGGAGAGGAAATGTATTTTTTTCTTCCAAAGAAAATGCCCAATGAGAACATCGTCGGCTTCACTCGCATCATTGAAGAGCTTTTTGTAGTCAAAAAGGAGCAATTTGACCACATCGGTGGAAAGGATGATCCCCGATCCAGAGGCGACACGACTCCCTTTGCCAGTGGGTCCGCCTGCATAGCAATGCTTTGCAGGAAGCGTTTTGAGAAATTCTAAAAGATCGGGAAAGAAAAAAAAGGAGGATAGATTCGTCCGAAGTACATAGTCAAATTCATGAAGCCTCGGTAAGAAAGCTTTGAAAGCGATGAGGGTCTTGTTCAAGATGCCAGCACTGCCTGGAACCAGCCCTTCTCCCGCGCGGGCCACAAACGTGTCTCCTACAATCGCAAAAGGACGATCCATCTCAGGCGTAGCCTTGAGAAAATAAGCTTCGATGTGCTTTGGGTCGGTGTGCATATAGGCGCGCCAAGTGTCTTGAAATGCGCGGTAAACGGGCAGATCGTCAGAGGCGATGATGAGGACAAGCACTTTGGGTGTCCGTGCCGCATACACCGGCATCCAAGCGATTAAAAAAAAGAGCAGCCAGTTTTTCATCAGGTTTCCGGAAACCCGGTCCTCTGCGGAATCTTAAAAAAGCGCGGAGGTTTGCGCTTTTTTAAGCGGAGCAGGCCGGGTAATTCACATCCAAATTTGGGAGGAGTTCGAAACTCCTCCCAAATCATTCCCCGTCCTTTAGGGCGGGGTTCATTTGGGCTGAAGTTATAGAAAATTTTCTATTTACATTCAAGAATTACAGGATGGACAGGATAAGAGGAGACTTTCCCCTAAAGTCTCCTTGAAGAATTGGCGTTATGCCCCCCATTATTTATCCTGCCTATCCTGTTATTTTTTCCTACCAGAGCCCTTGACGCAACGTAAGCGTCTCCGGTAGAGTAGACGCAGCATGGCAGAAAAAACCGAAAAGGCAACGCCAAAGAAGTTAAAAGACGCGCGCAAAAAAGGTCAGGTCGCCAAGGTCCAAGATATGCCGGCTGCCATGACCTTCATCGTCTCAATGGCCGGAGCGCTCGCCTCGGTTTCTTTTTTCTTCGACCAAATCGGAACCTATTTGCTCTGGATGCTCCGCGAAGTGAGAAACATCGGCTTCGATTTCGAGAGCAGAGCCGCCGGTTATTTCTACCAGGCATTTGAAATCATTTTGACCACGAGCCTGCCACTGATGCTCGTCGTCTGCTTCGTTGGGATTTTAGTCAGCTTTTTGGTGGTCGGTCCCGTCTTTTCCTTTGAACCGATGAAGTTCGACCTTAAGAAGTTAAATCCGGTTGAAGGGATCAAGCAGAAGTTTAAATTGAAAGTCCTCGTCGAGCTGCTCAAATCGATGGCAAAAATCACAGGCGCTGCCATCATCATTTACATCATTATTTGGCAACGGCTGCCGGAAATCATTTCGACCGTCGCAATGCCGCTCTTGGGAAGCGCTTTGGTTGTGGGCGACTTTTTGCAGTCAGCGGTCATTCGGGTGGGCATTTTCTTTTTGATCGTCGCCCTGTTTGACCTCGCCTTCCAAAAAAGAAACTTTGCCACCGAGATGAAGATGGAAAAGTTCGAGGTGAAGCAGGAGTACAAAGACACCGAGGGCGACCCGATGATCAAATCAAAGCGGCGCGAACTATTTCGGGAAATTGCCTATCAAGAAGGCCCCCGGATGGCGAAAAAAGCGAGGGCGATCATCACCAACCCGACCCACATCGCCGTCGCCCTCAAATACAACCCGGAAGAAGAGCCGGCCCCCATCATTCTCACTATGGGAAGCGGGGTCATCGCCGAGCAAATCATAAAAATAGCTATCGAAAACAAAATCCCAATCATGCGAAATGTAGATTTAGCAAGAGAGCTGTACACGAAAGGGCGAATATCGGATTATATTCCGGAAGATACCTATGGAGCTGTGGCGGAAATTCTCAAATGGATCAAATCATTGGAGGATAACCCAGATATCAATGAGGAACTACTCAAGTGAACAAATTTTTCACTAATCTAGCCCGATTTCTTGGAGGAGAACGAGCGCTCTCCAGCATCTCTGGCTCGAGCGATTTGGTGATGGCGGTCCTCATCATCGGCATCATTATGATGCTGATTTTCCCCGTTTCACCCCACGTTATTGACGTTTTGATTGCGATCAACCTCGCCGTCTCCATCACCCTTCTCTTCGTCGCCCTCTACATTCAAAAAGCGGTTCACTTCTCGATGTTCCCTTCGCTCTTGTTGATCACCACTCTGTATCGACTCGGCGTCAACATCTCCTCGACCCGCCAGATTCTCCTCCATGCATACGCCGGAGATATCATCAATGCATTCGGTCAATTCGTCGTCGGAGGAAACTACGTCGTCGGCGGCATCGTCTTCTTGATCATCACGATCGTCCAGTTCATCGTCGTGACGAAAGGCGCTGAAAGGGTCGCTGAAGTCGCTGCCCGCTTCACCTTGGACGCCATGCCCGGCAAACAGATGTCGATCGACGCCGATCTGCGCGCCGGCACCATCGACCAAATGCAAGCCCGCGAACTCCGCCTCGGCCTCCAAAAAGAGAGTCAACTCTACGGAGCCATGGACGGCGCGATGAAGTTCGTCAAAGGCGATGCGATCGCCGGTATCGTCATCGCCGTCATCAACATCATCGGCGGCCTCATCATCGGCGTCGTCATGCACGGCATGACCCTCGGCCAATCGGCCCGTATTTACTCTCTTCTGTCCATTGGTGACGGTCTCGTCTCACAAATCCCCGCTCTCATGATCGCCATTACAGCCGGTATTGTGACCACCCGCGTCTCGAGCGAACGAAAAGACGCCCACCTCGGCAAAGAGATCTCCGAACAATTGCTCCGCCAACCGAAAGCGCTCATGATCGCCGGCGGCGTCCTTCTCCTCATGGCCGCCATCCCTGGCTTCCCTGCCTGGGCCTTTTTGGTCCTTGCCCCACTCGTCGGCATCATCGGCTTTGTCTTTTGGTACAACACGAAAAGAGTGTCCGCCAAAGCGGCTGCTGGCATTAGCTCAGTTGATACAGAAGTGCCCGGCCACGCAGTCACTGGCGGCGCGGCTGAAGATTACGCCCTCACCCTCCCTGTCGTTTTAGAAGTTGGCCCCGCCATTTCTCAGCTCATCCGCAAAGACCGACAAGGGACCACCTTCATCGACCAGATGATTCCAAAAATGCGCCATGCCCTCTATCAAGACCTCGGAGTCCGCTTCCCCGGCGTCCACGTCCGAACCGACTCCCCCTCGCTCGAACCCAATGAATACGCCGTCCACCTCAATGAAGTGCCCATCACCCGTGGCAAAGTGATCCTCAAACACCTCCTCACCAACGAAACCGAAGAAACCCTCCGCCGCTACAATATCCCGTTCATCATCTCGCAAGGGAGCTTTGGCATGCCCAGCCTCTGGGTCGATGAAAAATACCAAGAGATCCTGCAGCGCGCCGGCATCCGTTTCTGGACCGGCCTCGAAGTGATGATTCTCCACCTCTCCAAGTTTTACCGACAACACGCCAGCGACTTCATCGGCATCCAAGAAGTGCGCGGCATCCTCGAATTCGTCGAAAAATCGTTCCCCGACCTCATCAAAGAAGTCACCCGCCTAGTCCCTCTCCAAAAGCTCACTGAAATCCTCCGCCGCCTCGTTCAAGAACAAATCTCGATCAAAGATCTCCGCACCGTTCTCGAAGCGCTCAGCGAATGGGCCCAAACCGAAAAAGACACCGTCCTTCTCACCGAGTATGTCCGCTCCTCACTCAAGCGCTACATCAGTTACAAATATTCCCAAGGACAAAGCGTCCTCTCGGTCTACCTCCTCGATCAAGAAATCGAAGACATGGTCCGCGGCGCTATCAAGCAAACCTCCGCTGGATCGTACCTCGCCCTCGACCCCGACTCTGTCCAGCTCATCCTCCACTCGATGCGCCAAATCATCGTCCCCACTCCACCTGGCGGCCAACCCCCCGTTCTCCTCGCCGGCATCGACGTTCGCCGCTTCGTCCGCAAACTCATCGAAAGCGAATTCCCCGACATGGCTGTCGTCTCTTATCAAGAAATCGTCCCCGAAATCCGCATCCAGCCCTTGGGCCGCGTTCAGCTAACATAAGTGAAAAGTCAGAAGGCAAAAGTCAAAAGTAAAGCCTTCCTATACCTTTGACTTTTGCCTTTTCATTATTCGTCCATGTGACGTAAAGAGAAATCATGGATCCACGTATTTCAAGTGCAGTTCCTGTCAGTAAAGCCCTCCAGGAACTCATCGCTGAAGAAAGAGCCATGGTCATCGAATCAGAGGCAGATTTCCAACAATACATCGAAACGAGCCCTTTCGTCCTTTACCAACGCTTTCGCACCCTTCCCGAAATCAAAACCTCCACCAAACGAGAGGAAGAAAAAGAGGCCGTCGCCGAAGGAAAAATCCTCGAACCCAAAGAGGTCGACGACGCAGCCTCCCGCTTTGAGCACAAAAACGAAGAACTCAAAGCAAAAACGCTCCTCATCCTCCGAGCGAGCATCACCGATGAAGATAGTCCTGAAGAGGTCCTCAATAAAGTTCTCCGCATCTACACCGACCATGCCCTTGCCGACGAAGCGCTCGACTTCCTCATTGAAACAACCCGCGGCCGCGTCCAAGAAGTGGTCAAGATGGCCAAGGAACAGCTCAATCAGAACTTCGAGAGAGAAGTCAAAGCCGGCCGCAACATCGGCGAAGCGGCTCGCTCCTTCTCCAAAGAAGGACTTGGCTCGCCCACCTCACTGCGCGACCTCTACCGCGAAATCACCCGCAACCCCCGAGAACCGCTCAAACTCTTCGAAGAACTCACCGACCTCTACCCTTACGATAAGCTCCACTTCGCCATCCTCTTCCTCCTCCATTCGCTCGGTTCCGACCTCAAATCCAAAGGCCCCTCCATTCCCCGCGGCGAACTCAAGCGGCTCCTCGATGAAACCCGCTCACTCCAGGGCATCCTCGGCATTTTCCGCTTCTTCCAATCCCGCGCCCGCCTCATCGAAAACCAATTCGCCTCCTCTAACCTCCTCTTCCCCGCCCGCCTCAACTTCGAAGCCCTCGCTAAAGTCTTCGTCAAAATCCTCGCCGAGCGATACATCAACGCCGAAAAAGCCCTCCAATACGCCAAACTCCTCGGCCTCTCTGAAGAGACAGCCGCACAAATCATCATCTACACTCAATACCGCGATGCCGTCCGGCAAATCGCTCCCCGCTACTATCGCAACTCTCAACACAAAGACGAACTCCTCAAAGCTCTCATCGAGGCCCTCGAAGACCTCGAGGACGAACTCGACGAAGAAAAATGATGTGAATTACCCGGCCCTAAAGGACCGGGTTTTCAGAGACCTGATAAAAATTAGAGGAGGGCCCCGTCCTTCCTCTCCTTTTATTTTATTTCTCCGCGAACGGGCGGCAAGGTACTTGCCGCCCCTTGGGAGTAGGAGAATCTCTCCTCTTTTTAGGGGAGAGTTCTTCAACATTAAGCAGCTCTCCTGTTGGAGAAAATCGGATAACCGACTATGTTTAAAAAACATGGTTGATCGATTTGATGAGTTATTGAAGAGTGCGGGCAAATCGCTCGGCATTCCCCTTCACACAGACAAGCATCATGCCTGCGCCATTCAAGTGCGTCACGGCATCGTGGTGCAACTGCAGTCCGATGTGTCGCAGGAAAAACTGTTGATCGCGAGCAAAGTGGCTGAGATCACGCCCGGCAAGTTCCGCGAAAACGTGCTCCGAGAAGCTCTAAAGGCCAACGGAATGGCCGATCCCCGCGTCGGCGTGTTTGCCTATTTATCGGCAACCAACCACTTGGTGTTGTTTCAATACTATCCGTTCGACTTGCTGACCGGCGAGCGACTTGCTAACATGCTTGGCCCGTTCACTGAAGCGGTCGAAGCATGGCACAACGCCATTGTCGCAGGACGACCTGCCCCGCCCACTGTTCATCCCCCAGGCCCCCACCCATTTGGGCTGCGGCCGTGAAAACGGAAGCTCATTGGAAACGAGTGGGGATGCGCCCCCACAACGGCATTGCAATTGCCTTGGCATCCCTCCGAAGCCGCAAAAGCTGTGGCATCGGCGAATTTCTCGATTTAATTCCCTTGATCGATTGGTGTCATTCGGTAGGCCTCGATGTCATTCAAATGCTCCCGCTCTACGATACCGGCGATGATCCAAGCCCTTACAATCCCTTATCTTCCTGCGCGCTCGATCCCATTTATTTGTCACTCGCCGACTTGCCAGACTTAAACGATTTAGCTGACGACTTGAAGGTCTTTGCCCCGCTGACTGAGCAGCAACACATCCCATGGCATCAAGTAAAGCAGCAAAAGACCGAATGGCTCACCCGCTACTTTTTACACCGATTTGAAGAAGTCTATCTACAACCCAGCTACCAGAAATTTTTGCACGACAATCCGTGGGTCCGCACCTACGCTCTCTTCAAAGCGCACAAAGACGAGTATGGCGGCAAACATTGGAAACACTGGCCTGAAGCGGCGCAGGCCCCCCACTTCGGCGACATGGAAGAAAAGCGAGAATCGGTCGACTTTCACTGCTTTCTCCAATATCTCTGCTTTCAGCAACTGCGCCAAGTGCATGACCATGCCAATCACAAAAAGGTCTTCCTCAAAGGCGACATCCCCATTTCGCTCAGCCCAGACAGCGCCGACGTATGGTCCGAATCTCACCTCTTTGATTTAAACTTCGCCTCCGGCGCGCCCCCCGATGCCTATAACCGCGAAGGACAATGGTGGGGCTTTCCTCTCTTCAATTGGGATGCGATGCGCGCCGACGGGTTTGCTTGGTGGAAGCGGCGACTTAAACTCCTCGAGAATTTTTTCCACCTCTACCGGATCGATCACGTCGTCGGTTACTTCCGCATCTGGGCCATCCCTCCAGGTAAAAAAGCCAAGGAAGGCCACTTCATCCCTCTCGACGAGAAAAAATGGGAAGCACAAGGGCGCGAAATTTTGGAGATGATGATCCGCACTTCACTCCTCCTGCCGCTCGCTGAAGATCTCGGCACGATTCCCAAATACGTCCCCCTCATCCTCAAAGAACTCGGCATCTGCACGACCAAAGTGCTCCGCTGGCAGCGCAAAGAGCGAGAGAAGACCTACATCTCCATCGACAAATACGAACCGCTCAGCATCACGACGATCGCTACGGCCGATCTAGAGCCGCTCGTCCTCTGGTGGAAAACCTTCCCTGACGAAGCGCGCCCGCTCGCCCACTCCAAACAATGGAATTACAAACCTGAGCTCACCTTCGACCAACACCTCGAAATTCTCCGCGACACCTACCACACCGCGTCCCTCTTCCACATCAACCTTCTCCAAGACGCCCTCTCGCTCTTTCCCGAACTCGTCTGGTCTAACCCAGCCGAAGAGCGGATCAACATCCCTGGCACCGTCCTTCCCACCAACTGGACGTATCGCTACCGCCCCTACCTCGAAGAACTCGTCACCCATCAAAAGCTTTTTGACGCGTTTCGAAAAATCCTTTTTTCTTAGAGGCAGTTGCAAAACTCCAATTCCCTGAGGAGACTTTCACTTAAAATCAATATCAACGATAAAAACGATGGAACGATTTAATGATAAAAATTTTATATTATTTTTTTCCCTATCGTTACATCGTTATATCGTTTCCATCGTTGATGTTGATCTGAAAGAGGATTGTCCTCGAGGAGAAATGAGACGAAATGTTTTTGGGGTCATTGGAAAAGGCTTGATGTTTAGAACGCCCCAATAACTTTTATCTTCTCCTTCATAGCACAGCAGAAGCTGTTCTCCAGGTCGGATCGTTTTTTTTGCAATGTAGAGAAGTTCGAAGGGCGACGGAGAAAGGCCAAGCGAATTGGCCGGAATGCGGAGAAAGTGCGCTTCCACGTTTGGCTTTGCGGAGTGATTGATAAAACGGGTGAAATTCCCCTTTTTGTGAGCATCTAGATCGATCGAATAAAGGCGGCGAGGATGATAACGCCGACCTGGATCCCAAGAAAGCTGCTCTTGTTTGGTCAGGAGCAAGTCTGAAACCAGAGAAAACACGTAGTCAGAGTTGTCCTCCCCGTTTTGAGGGAATAAAGCAACCTCTCCCGAATAGGGGGCAATTACCTCTCCCTTTAGAATAGGCTTGGCATTCGGATGCAAGAAAATCCCATGGCCCAGCTTCTTTTTGAGTTTTTTGAGCACCAAATGTTTTGGAAGACCATTCTTTTGAATCTCCTCTAAACTCTCGGCAAGACCTTTCAAAGTTTTACTTGTCGCTCGAGGGACGTGAACCCTATTTTGCTTAATCTTTTTAACGCCAAAATCTACTAATTTTTGGTCGATTTCTTGTCGTTTTAGTTTGAATTTCATAATTATTGATTATAATTATTTTACGTTAAAAAACCAACGATTTTTATCAATTTTACAGAGAGGTCTTTTCAAGAAAAATTTATTATGATAGGTTCAAGGCAATGATCCCACCTATCCAAGCCTCTTCACCGTCCCCCTCCGAAATCGACGTTCTTCGGAACATCGCCGATCGGTGGGAAATTGATCCTCACCATGTCCTTCCCCTCGAAGTGCTCCAAGAGCTCATCCCCCTCGTCGAAAACTACCTCAATGCCTGCATCGCCAAGGACAACGACCGCGCTCTCGATGGAGCCGACTTGCTCGGCAATTTCATGTATCAACACCGCAACAGCAAATTCCAAGGGCGCCACTTCCTGACCCTCTTTCCCGTTCGATTTAGCCTACCCAACAACAGAAAGACCTACGTTCCTCTCGCCGTCCACGTGCAAACGCCCCTCCGCTCCAAGCTGTAAGATAAATTTCTATTTTCATTATATCGTTTCATCGTTTCCATCGTTAAAACTTTCTGTCGAGCAGCAAACGCAACGATGAAACGATATAACGATAAAACATTTATCCTGTTCTTTTATAAAACCTGCGAATCTGGTAAAACAATCCCTCGTTCCATCAGTAGCTGCATGATCTGCTCGACACACTCGTCGACGGTGTTATGCGTCGTATCGAGAGTCAAATCAGGATTTTTGGGGATTTCGTACGGATCATCGATTCCTGAAAAGCCGGTCAGTGTTCCTTGTCGCGCCCGGATATAGAACCCTTTCGGATCTCTCGCTTCGCAGACAGAAATAGGGGTGCTGACATAGATCTCCACGTAATTTCCACTCGCACTGATGAGAGATCGATTGAAGAGACGATCCTCTTCATACGGCGCGATCAAAGCGCAAATGGCAATCCCCCGATGCTTGGTGATTTCATTCGCGACAAAGCCAACCCGCCGATTGTTGAGCGAACGGTGCTCTTTGGAAAACCCGAGTTCGCTCGAGAGGTTTTTTCGAACGAGATCTCCATCGAGAATCGTGAGCGACCGGCTCTGCAGTTCCATCAACCGAACCGCAAGGGCATTCGCAATCGTCGATTTTCCCGACGCTGAAAGTCCCGTAAAAAAGAGGGTGAGCCCCTGATCGTGTTTCGAAGGATAAACCTTCCTCAACTCGGCGATCACTTCCGGATAAGTGAACCAAGAAGGGATCTCAGCCCCCTCGTTCAACCGCTTGCGCAATTCAGTCCCCGAAAGGTTGAGGATCGTCTTGTGCGGGTCTACCTCATCGGCTGGTTCATACCGATCGTCCTCTGGGACGTAGACCATTTCTTTAAACGGAACCACCTCAATACCGGCCTCTTGCGAATATTTTTTCACAAGCTCTTGAGCCGCGTACGGAGGATAAAAATCGTTCCCTTGCCGATCCTTACCAGGGCCCGCATGATCTCGTCCCACGATGAAATGGGTACAACCATGATTTTTTCGGATCAGCGCATGCCAAAGAGCTTCTCGGGGCCCAGCCATCCTCATTGCGATCGGCAGCAAGCTCAATGTGACCGAATCAATCGGATAGTGAGACAAGAGGTGACGGTAGCACTTGACCCTCGTAAAATGATCGACATCGCCAGGCTTTGTCTGCCCCACCGCTGGATGGAGCAACAAATGAGCGCCCGAGAGCTGCGCCGCTCGGAGCGTCAACTCGACATGAGCCCTATGCATGGGATTGCGCGTCTGAAAGGCGACTACCTTCTCAATTCCCTTTTCTCGAAAGAGCGCCTTGAGTTCTGCCGGCGTTTTCCGCAGGGAAAGAAAATCGTAGTGCTTTGGCTCTGCGACCTTTGTCACTTTTCCTCCCACGTAATACGCGCCCATTTTCCCCAGCAAATAATCGACGCCAGGATGGCTCCGATCAGCCGTCCCATACACCGCCTCTGCTTCCCACTCTTTATTCGGAGCCCAAAGATCGGAGATCTCCATCGTCGCCAATATCGTCCCTTCTGAATCGCAGAGCTGCAGCGCCCTCTCCTTTGAATGGATGATTTGTTCCTTGGTCTTTTCTGAAATGTCCAACACAATCGGCATCGGCCACAGTTTTCCATCGGAGAGTCGCATCTCCCCCACTACCCGCTCATAATCGGCTTGCCCTAAAAATCCCTCGAGCGGAGCAAACCCCTCATTCATGAGCAGCTCCAAATCGCACAATTGCCTTTCCGACAAAGAAATCGAAACCGCTTCAACCTGCAAAAATGCGCAGAGAAAAAGAACAATATATCTCATCTATCCCTCACGTAATACCTTGGAATTCGATCATTGAAATGGCAAAGAATTTCCCGCGGATCCGTCTCGGCCATCCTGGCTATGTCCCAGAGCGAGATCTCATGCTCCCCCTGCCGGCCAATCAACGTCACCTCATCGCCGACGTACACTTCCTCTTTTCCCACATCGACCATGAACTGATCCATGCAGATGCGGCCCGCCACTCCAAACAGCCGCCCCCGAATCAGCACCTTCGCCCGATTGGAAAGCGAGCGAGAATACCCGTCTCCATAGCCCACCGGCACAGTCACCACCCGCGTCTGCTCTTTCGTCTTATAGATATGGCCGTAGCTAATCCCCTCTCCTCCCCCCACCACTTTGAAATACGACACCTTCGCTTTCAGAGAGAAAAGAGGCCGCAGCTCCCCCTCTTCCGAGCCATTCGGTGTCAGCCCATAGCAAAGCAGCCCCGGTCGCACCATGTCGAAATAAGATTCAGGATAAAACGAGACGCCCCCAGAATTCGCAAGGTGCCACACAAGCCCCTCGGAGCCGATTTTCTCTCGCAACTGCGCAAAGGCCTCGATCTGTCGATACGCAAACGGATCTGCAGGCTCATCGGCCGTCGCCAAGTGGGAATAAATGCCTCGGATGCGAAAACACTCATGTCTCTTCAGCTCCTCAAAGAGCGTCAGCGCCGTCTCCGGCCGCATCCCGGTCCGCCGCATCCCCGTGTCCACCTCGAGATGAACCGAGCACTGCAACTCCTTTTCTCGACACTTCTTCGCCACCAGCTCCGCTTTAAACTTCGAGCTGAGCGAAAACTCCAATCCATGCTCGATCAAATCGCCGATCTGCTCCTCGTGAATCGCTCCAAATACCAAGATCGGAGAGCGCACTCCGGCCCGCCGCAGCTCCGCCCCCTCTTTCAGGCACGAAACAGCAATGACATCGACCCCAAACTCCTCCGCCGCCAATGCCATCGGCACCAGTCCATGCCCATACGCATTGGCCTTGAGCGGCAAGCACAAGAGGCGCTTTCCAATGCGCCCCCGAATCACCTGGAGATTTTTTCGAAACTGTTCGAGATCGACTTCAATCCATGCTGGGTGGGAAATCCCATTTTTCTTCATGCAACACGAGGATATTCCGCACGACTGATTTCAATCTATTGGATTTGGTAAGCAGCAGTAGATAAATAGGGATCTCTTGCTACGGCATTCGTCAAGTCAGGAGGATTCACCCCCGGAGTCGTCGGTAATTGAAAGAGATTTGCCACCGGAGCCGGAAGCACAGAATTCAACGTCTGCTTCTTCTTGAAATCTTCCAAAAATTCTTTCAGCCCAGGAGACTTGGTATACATCTGTTGTTCGGCGGTGACCCTGGAAATGGCGGTACGAGAGGTATTATACAACTCTGGGTACCTGTTGGGGGCAAAATATAAACACTTTCCATTTTCATAAAAGACGTCCAGCGATTCTCCTGGCGTGCAGACAGCTACTCCTATTAAAAAGGGCATTGCATTAATGCACGGCCGTTTAATCAAGAGGACAAGATTTCCTTTCCCATCCTTGCCTCTCATCATCATGTGAGAGCCCATCTCTTCCTTAACGGAATCACCCGGGAAACCAACCTCATCTGAATCACGAGGATCATTAACTCCAGTTTGAGGGAGGGCCTCTGAATATTCTGGCAATTGATTGATATCGATCATTTCCGCAATCGTATCGATGGCATTTTTCACATTGAAATGATGATCGGCAGTTGAAACGATACAATTCACACAAGGAATGCACTCCAAAATACCGCATCCAAGATGTTTCACTCTTCCCCACAACGATTGCCTTGCAGCAACTTGTATGAGATGACGAGTCGCTAAAACAAAAGGGTGAAGTGCCTTTTCTGTACAGCTAGTAGTGAGGTTTTCATCATAGAAATTAGCATAGGCAAGCTTATGAGCGCCGGGTTGGGTGTAGTTAATTTTTCCAGTCATTGTTTCTCCTCGGTAAAAAAGAGGAACGAGTCTACAAGAGCATTTCCTTTTCCAGCAAGAAAAAAGGCCTCACAGTGCGATCTTTAGATCTTCCGTTGCAGCATCGATCGTAAGACGGTAAATTTTTCGCTGTTTGTCTTTGGACAGATGCTCCAAACTTACCTGTTTATAGAGAGCTCTAAAATCTTTATCCTTAGCTTTGAGGAAATCCAAGACATAAAGACGAATACACATCTCCAAAGCAGGTGAAACTCGGTTTTTCCCGCTCTCCCATTTTAGAACTGCAACATGACTTACTCCAAACGCCTTCCCAAATTCGGTCATCTTCATTCCTAAATAAGATCGAATAAAGCTCAATTCATCCCTGGTTAATGCGCCCGGTTTGTGAATCAATGCCTCAAGAACAACGAGCATGAGCTTGTTCATATTGATATCAATGCACCATTTGTCGAAAACTTTCTTCATGGGAACATTGATGAGCTTAATAGGAAACCCCAGCCCGTCGAAGATAAATGTCTCTTTTCTTTTGTCTTTCATAAGGTTAATCGACCTTCATTACTGTAATGATCACCATTTCTTCTTCAAATGCAATAATCACTCGTATACCGGGAGTGGTTCAAGAATCGGGAGATGGCAAGGAGGCTCCCGCGGAATACCCCTCTGGAGCGAGCGACCATTGCGTCTCGCAAGGCGCGAGTGAAGAGGGGTATTCCCCGGGAAAAGCCGACGATGCCAGCTCTCGGTTCTTGA
>JAGWKU010000112.1 GCA_028873375.1 Verrucomicrobiota bacterium | reverse complement strand
TGAAATGGGTGGCGAATCCCACGCTTTTTACGAGGGTCGGGGATACTTTGGAGACATTCGAAAAGCTGCATTCTGCTTCCTTAAAAGTGAGTTAAACAGCGAGCATTGTACAGTAATTCAAATTTTTATGCGACTTTGCAGGTGTCCTGATGATGGCGAAGGCTTCATCTTTTGGAAAGCTTATGTCGCGGTTTTAACGGTCAAATGAGTTTTGAGAGCTGCCTCCTCTATTAATTCTCACTCCAATGTACGGCAGAGGTGCCATTAGAAAAAGGAAGACGCTCTCGACGCAAATTGAGAAGCAACGCTTTTTTCACGGGGTATTCTTTGCTAAATTCGACCAATGAATGCGTCATCTCAACCTTCGGAGAAGAAGAAAATTTAATCTCGTAAGCATCTAGATACGTTCCATGGTCGATGAGAAGATCGAGTTCTGTTCCAGAAGCAGTGCGGTAAAAATAGCAATGAGGACGATCCCCTTTTTGAGTCATCTGCTTGATTTTTTCCATCACAACCATATTTTCAAAAACGTGTCCTCCAAAAGGTGAATGGACCAGCTGCTGCACTGTTTCAATACGTAATAAGTAGCAAAGAAGCCCAGTATCTACAAAAAATAACTTCGGCGATTTCACAATTCTTTTAGTGATATTTCTGGAGTAGGGTTCAAGTAAATAAATAATTGAAGTCGCTTGAAGAAGGGTTAACCAATCTTTCGCGGTCGTTTGAGAAATCCCACATTCTTTACCAATTTCACTTAGATTAAACAGCTGTCCTGCTCGCGCTGCCAACAGAATGAGATATCTTTGAAATTGGCCTAGATCGTGGATATTCCGCATAGTCCGAAGATCTCGTTCCAGATAAGTGGAAAGATAAGCGCTATACCAATATTTAAAATTCAGCTGAGGTTGTACCTGAAATTCTGGATAGAATCCCTCGAGCATTTGTTCTGCAACTTGCTTTTCATCGTAAATATCTACGTTAGAAAGTTCGGTCCAACTCAAAGGATAGAGCTGAAAAATTGCAATCCGGCCTGCTAGGGATTCCGAAACGCCTTTCATTAAGGGAAAAATTTGCGACCCTGTAAGAGCATACTGCCCATATTTTCTTCGATCTTTATCCACTCTCATTTTGATATAGGGAAGAAGCTCCGACGCATATTGAATTTCATCCAAAATAAGCGGGGGTTCATAAGTTTTTAGAAAAAGAGCGGGATCTGATTTAGCTAGATTGCGAACTAGAACATCGTCCAAGGTGACGTAGGTATACCGCTCGTGATTCAAGAACCGAGAGCTGGCATCGTCGGCTTTTCCCGGAGAATACCCCTCTTCACTCGCGCCTTGCGAGACGCAATGGTCGCTCGCTCCAGAGGGGTATTCCGCGGGAGCCTCCTTGCCATCTCCCGATTCTTGAACCACTCCCGGTATATATCCTTTTAAGCAATGCTGCAAAAGAGTCGATTTACCCGCTTGCCTGGGCCCTGTAATAAGGACCACCGGAAATTGCTCCATCGCCTCTTTGAGAGGTTTTTCTAGGCGTCTATGTAAGTAGTTCATAAGCCGATGATATCTCAAGTTATATGCAAAATCAAGATTAAATCTTGGTTTTGCATAGGAACTTCCATAACTGACTTACATACAGCGAATTACGATGACAAGCCGCTCAATGGGGAAGCGGGTCATCAGGATGAATTTTTAGGAGAAAGTCATCGACTGGCCAGCAAAGAATATCTCGTTCTTTATACCGCTGCTTTCCTCGATAAAGAAGAATTGCTGTGGCTTCTGGATAATCTTCTCGAAAAGCCTCTAGGCCACGCAAATCAGCGGGATGAATTGTGGATCCATTTTTTACTTCGATAGCGAGAAAGCAATTGGAATTTGTCACAATAAAGTCCACTTCAAGTTTTGACGCGGTTCGCCAAAAATGGAGTTGCGTATTGTCGAGTTGCGCATCTTTCCAAGTTTTGAGATGTTGAGCGACAAGTCCCTCTAAAGAACCTCCTTCTAACTCCGTTTTTTTATCGAAGAGATTTTGAGGGCGGAGGGAAATATAAACTCCAGCATCAAAAAAATAAAATTTAGAGTGCTCTGAAAGAACTCTTTTTGCCTTCCTACGAAATATATCTAAACGAAATGAAAGAAGCAGGTCTTCTAAGATGGTCATGTATCCATCCACAGTTTTCCGAGAGATTTGGCTTTCTCTAGCAATATTGGATGCATTGATCAAAGAGGCATGAGAAAAACTCATGGTTTCTAAGAAGCGGGCAAAATCACCTACATTGCGAACAATTCCTTCCGCTTGCACCTCTTCTTTTAGATAAATTCCAGCATAGGCACGCAATACTTCAGTTGGAGTTGGAGAATCCAAAACAATGGGCAGCATACCCAAATTCAAATTTCGATCTAAATTGAAAGAAGTTCCCAGTTCTTTTGCAAAAAATGGAGGCATATACCTCAAAAGAGCCCTTCCTCCCAGAAGATTGACCCCCTCTTTTTTAAGTTTACGGGAACTAGATCCAGTCAAAATGAATTGATACCCTTTCTTTTCTTCAATGAGAAGATGGACGGCATTGAGCAACTCAGGCACTTTCTGCACTTCATCAATCACGACAATTTTTTGACTGGAATGCTCTGCTAGAATCTGCCGCAATCTTTCTGGACCGGCAGAAAAAAAACGAAACACCTCAGGATCGAGCAGATCAATCCAATAAGCATGAGGGTAATGCTGCTTAAGCCAGGTTGTCTTCCCTGTTCCTCGGGGACCGAAAAGGAAATAGCTACTCCTATCAGGGGGAGTAAAAAATCTTTTTAGCATTTGTTACCTATCATGCCAAATTTGGACTATAATTGGCAATTATGTTATCAAAAACCACAACCGGTTTACTGTTAAATATTTACAAAATGCCAAAATGCTTTATACCCCCTTATTCTTATCGTTCTATCGTTTCCATCGTTGATTTGGTGTGTTCTGCAAAACACTTCCCTTCTCAAAAAACTTTCAATCTGTAAGATGAGACCATGTGATGTGAATTACCCGGCCCTAAAGGACCGGGTTTCAGGAGACCTGATGAATCAAAAACCCTCCGACTCCATTCACGTCAATTACCTTTTTTACGGCGCGCTTCTCCTTCTCTTGATCGCCACGACTACATGCAGCGTTCTCCTCAAAGAGAACTTGACAGGCTCTCGCTTTTTTTTCTGGTTCTACTCATTTGGTCAATCGCTCTTTGAAGTCTCCTCTTTTATTTTTCTCGGCTGGCTTCTCCGCCGCTTTTTGGGTCGCCTCGCTTTTTGGCTCTTCGTCGGAGCCATTTTTGTTTTCTTCTTGCTCCACCTCGTCGACTTCATGATCGAGCGAGTCCTCGACCTCTCCGTTTGGGAGACGATCGATTTTCTTCTCGATGAAACATATGACAACTTCATCCACATGCTCGACGCCTCCGGCATTTCCCTCCACATGTGGGCTCTCTTCTTCGCTCTCTTTGGACTGCTCCCGTTCTTTGGAATGCTCATCTATCGAGGGACCGATCTCATCGCTCGCCAAAAGCCCTTCTCAGTGCCAGGCTCGGCCTTTCTCCAACTCTTCATTTGCATTCCAGCCGCTCTTTTTTTCTGGGACTACTCTGGTTCTCGCATCATTGAACCAGACGCCTATAGCGCTTTCATCAAATCGCTCCCTTGGAAACACACCTTCCTTGAACCCGGGAGCATCCACCTCACCGCCTCCTCACCGCTTCGACCTCCTCCCAGTGAAGAGATCGTCCGCAAGACGATCGACGCTGTCGATTGGCAAATTGAGAAAAAGCCCAACATCTTTCTCTTCGTCGTCGAATCGCTGCGCGAAGATTTCATCACACCTCAAATAGCGCCCCACCTCTCTCAATTTCGCGAAACGGTCATCCGCTCTCCCTCCGCCGTTTCCAATGCGAATAGCACCGCTCTTTCATGGTTTGCTATTTTCCATTCCCAATTCTCTCTTCACTGGCGCCAGCTCCAATCGGACCATTGGAAACTCGGCAGTCCTGCGCTCGCCCTGTTTAAAAAACTCGGCTACCGCGTCCATCTCTATACCTCTGCCGACCTCCGCTACTACGGAATGGAAACCCTCCTCTTCGGCGAAAACCGCTCCCTTCTCGATTCCTACCAATCCTTCCACCAATCTGACGCTTCAGAAGCCGATCGCAACGCCCTCACTGCGCTCCAATCGAATATCGCCTCCGATCCCTCACTCCAATCAGGCAATATCTTCCTCGTCTTTTGGGACTCCACCCACTTCAATTATAGCTGGCCTAAAAACTACGCAGCTCCTTTTGCCCCCTACGCCAAAGAGTTCGATTACTTCAAAGCCTATCAATCTCCCCAAAACATCGAGCTCATTAAAAACCGCTACCGCAACGCCATCCACTACGTCGACTCCCTCTTCGGCCACTTCCTCTCCACCGTTTCCCCCGACTCCCTCATCGTCTTTACAGGCGACCACGGTGAAGAGTTCTTCGACAATGGCCACCTCTTCCACAACTCTCACCTCTCCGCCGCCCAAACGACCGTCCCGCTCTACCTCAAGATCGGTTATCGCAACGAGCGCCTTCCCCTTCTCTCTCAAATGGACATCATGCCCACCCTCCTCGACGCCGTCTCGCAGCGCACCACCCCCATCCTCCATGGCGAATCAGCCCTTCGTCCTAAAACCTGGCCTTTTGCTGTCATCTCTCGTTTCAACGCCAATCGTGCTCCTTACGAATTTTGCATCCACAATGGCCACAGCAAACTTACGCTCCAGTTCAACGACCGCAAACACCCCTACTCCACCACCCATCTCCGCATCCTCTCTCGCCGCACCTGCCTCGACAAGCACCTCTCCAATTGTCACGCTGAAGTGCACGATTGGATCCGTTCCGAGTTCACACCCGCCCTCGACCGCCTCTTCCCGCCAAAATAAATGCAGAACGCAGAGTGCAGAAGTGACAGTCGGGTGATCGCCTTCGGCGGCCCCGCTTCGCACAAAAAAATTCCGACGAACGTTTTTACAGGAAATTCTTTTTGCCTTAGAAACAATCTTTCTATAGAATCTTCCCTCCTTCTTCGAGGGAAGGTCGACTGTGGCTCTCTTGCTTTTATTTCTTGCCCTTTTCACTTCTCTTTCCGCCAATACGATTGTCACAGAAAACGACCCCGCTTCTCTCGTTGAAGGGGTCAGCGTCATTACAGGGGATCTCTATACTTTTGA
>JAGWKU010000015.1 GCA_028873375.1 Verrucomicrobiota bacterium | reverse complement strand
GAAAATCGATGATTTTGAGGCCATTTGCGAGTGGTGGCAAAGCCACCACGGTCCATTTGACGAGGTCGGCCCAAGCGGGCCGACTGAGGAGAATGGACGTAAATGGCCTCAAAAGGGCGGTTTTAACGGGCAAATGAGTTTTGCAACTGCCTCAGGATAATAAATTTGCTAATAGGTCTTTTTCTCGGTTTACGAGCTTTCTTCGCTTTGCGGGGCATGGCAAAAGGTTTCTAAATATGTTGTTTTATCGATCAGTTTGCTAGGAAAGCCGAGTTCGTTTTCCGCTTGGCGGAGGGCTCTTTCTTCTCGCTCCAAGGTATGAGGATCGGTGGCATCCCAGACGACTTGGATGAGTTCGTGGCGACTGTTGGAGTCTCGGGTGATAAAGTCGACTTCGAGGCCTTCGGAAGAAAGGTAGTGGAAGATAGTTTTCCCTTGGCGACGAAGGTCTAGATAAACTTGGTTCTCGAGACATTTTCCAAGATTGTCAGACACATTGAAGGTATTGGCTCGAATGAGTCCGTTATCGATGGCGTAGATTTTTTTCGGTGCTGTTTGTCTTTGCCGTGTCGATTCGGTAAAGAGGGGGACTGTGAAAATTAGAAAGGCGTCTTCTAAGTAGGAGAGGTATGTGTGAAGGGTGTCTTTGCCAGCTTTGTGTCCTTGGCTTTTGATATCGTTGTAAAACTTGTTGATGGAAAAGCGGGAGCCGACGTTTTTTAGCAAGGAACTGATCAGATATTTGAGGAGGGAGATATTATCAATTTGGTGCCGTTCTACGATGTCCCGGAAAATGACTGTTTCGACGTAATTTTGGAGAGTTTCAAGTTGTTCGTTGGGTGGCATCGATTGAACAGCTGGGAAGCCGCCGACTTGGAAGTAATTGAGCAGGTAGCTTTGTTGGAAGTCGATGGATTGTTTTCCGAGAGGAGGGGAAGGGGGCTGAAGATGATGAGTCTCGAGATATTCTAGATAGCTGTAGGGAAAGATTTCGATGGCCAAGGAGCGGCCTCGGAGGGAGGTGGCGATTTCTTTACTGAGGAGCTTGGCGGAAGAGCCGGTGACGTACAGCTGGATTTTTTTAGTGTCGAAGAGCCTTCTCAGAACTAAGGGCCACTCCTCGACATTTTGCACTTCGTCAAGAAAGAGATGGCATTCGTGGTGGTGGTTTTCGGGTTGGAGGGTATACCAGCTATCAATGAGTTGTCCCATGGTCTTGTGATTCATGGGCAGCAGCCGATCATCTTCAAAGTTGATATACAAAATGCGCTGGAGAGGCACTCCTTCCGAGAGAAGCTTGCGAATGGTTTGATACAAGAAGTAGGTTTTTCCTGAGCGCCTCATTCCCATCGCGACTTTGATGATGTTTTTCGCTACGGGAAATCGGTAGCGCCGGGGAGTCGTCGTATCGGGAAGAGCAATCGTCGCCCGGAATTCTTCAATTAGGGTGGGTAAGATCATGTCTGTCCTTGTCTGTTAGGATAACAATATCAGATTCTATCCTTCCTGACAAGGATAGAAATGTAAGTTATTAAAGGTCAGCGAGTTGATTTATTACGCCAGGCGAGAATTTTCTCTTGCAGCATTTCGAAGCCAGATTTAGCTCTGGGGTTCATCAGGTTTCCGGAAACCCGGTCCTTTAGGGCCGGGTAATTCACATCCAAATTTGGGAGGAGTTCGAAACTCCTCCCAAATCATTCCCCGTCCTTTAGGGCGGGGTTCATCTTCTTGGGTTGTTCAGAGAGAGTCTCTAAGGATTTGATAGGAGGATTGTACGCCTTCAAACACCATTTCGACAGCTTGGGTAGGATTTCTCTCGTTTTGATCGAAGAGAGGCTTATTCACTTGTTGCTCTCCGTAAAGGGGGGGAATTAAGAAGTCTATTGCTTCAGCGGCTTCTTGCTGAATAGTGATCGGAGGAAGTCCTAGTCGCTGAAGGATATAGTCACAGACAAAACCGGCGATCACCTCATTGGCCCGATTGAATGGACAGATAGAGGCAAAGCGTTGTGCCATGCAGGCCGCTAGCACAATGGGATTTTCTGAGCCGTTTTTACAAAGGCGAATACCCACATGAATCTCTTCCAAAAGTTTCTCCACTGCTTCCCGCACATAGCATGGCGCTGGGTAGGTGGGTCCGTCCATGCTGTCTCCATAATACATCGAGCCTTTGCGGAGCTCTCCTGCATCGCCTAAAAGAACATTGATGTGAGAGAGGTCTTTGAGTGTTAATTCTTTTGGCCTCTTGGCGAGTTTTTGTACATGCTGATCTGCTGCCTTCCATAGAGCCCTCTCATCTGGATTCAAACAAGAACTTATGCGATAGAGATTTAGCATCTCGAGTTGATGATCGCTAAGGGAGACAGGGGAGATATCTTCACAGAATTCTTCGACGTCGATGAGGAGGTCTTCTTCAACAGGGACAACAAGTCGCTGAAGAAGAGTTTTATAGGTGTGTTCCTCGTTTATTTGAATTTTCAACAAGTGTTTAACGAGGGTGCTTAGCCGGGCAATGGATTGGTCTAAAGAAGGATTCTCTTTTTCAAGTAGCAAGAAAAGTGTGTGGATCCTTTTTTTCAGTTCCGGAACCAGAAAAGAGAGGTCCTTAATGCGTACCCAAACCACCTCCTTGTTCACGTTGGTGGAAAGAGGGACATATTTTTTAGACTTGAGCAATTTTTCTTCCTCTTTTTCATTCTTCGGAATGACCCCCTTTATCGTTTGATCAAATTCCATGTTTTTAAAAATTTCGCCACAGATCGAAACGATTCGTTGATTCACGCCCTCTTGCCCTTTTTGGATATGGCCCTCGAGAGAGGGTGGCGTTTGCTTTTCTGTCCAAATGTAAAGATGAATGTTTTCAAACATCGGTTTTCCTCCATTTTCGGGTAGCCCTTAACCTGTAGTGCTGAACCCTGCTCGCGGAGATAGTGGATCTGCTGCGTCGCCCTACACCCCGCCCCAAAGATGATGCATCTTCGGGGACCCCGGCGCCGACCCACTGCGGGGTCGCCTGCTTCGGGTGCCCGCCTACGGCGGCTTCTTGCATCTCCTCTATCTGCGCTTCGCATGGTTCTAGCACTACATGTTGCGGACTACCCATTTTCGAATCCTTTCTTGGAGCGTTTCGAAGTAGTAGTAGAGCACGGGGGTTAACAAAAGCGTTAAAATCTGGGAGATGATGAGGCCGCCGACCATGCAGAGGCCGAGGGGGATGTGGGTTTGGACGAGGGCGCCGCCGACGCCGAGGGCGATGGGCAAGCCGGTCATGAGGGCGGCAAGGGTGGTCATGAGTATGGGGCGGAAACGGACGAGGGAGGCTTCGACGATGGCGTCGTAGGCAGTTTTTTTCTGGTTGCGGACGGCTTCGTTGGCGAAGTCGATCATCAGGATGCCGTTTTTAAGGACGATGCCGATGAGGAGGATGAGGCCAACGAAAGAGTAGACGGAGAGGGTGGCGCGGAAGAGGTAGAGGGTGAGGAGGCCGCCGAAGAGGGCAGGGGGAAGGGCGGACATGACGGTGAGGGGATGGATGAAGCTCTCGTAGAGGATGCCGAGGATGGCGTAGATGACGAAAAAGGCGATGAGGAATAGGAGGATGAGGTTGGAGAAGGAAGAGGCGAAGACGTCGGCGGTGCCGATCACTTGGCCGTAGACGCCGTTGGGGAGTTGGTTTTTGGTGAAGTGTTTGATTTGGTCGAGGGCGGTGCTGAGGGGATAGTCGTCTGCGACGTTGAAGGAGAGGGTGACGGCGGGAAGGCCATCCATGTGGTTGATGGTGAGGGGACCGACGGTTTCTTTGACATCGACGAGTTCGGAGAGGGGAACGAGGTCGTTGGTGCGGGAGCGGACGTAGAGTTTGGAGAGGACGGTGGGATCGCGGTAGAAACGGGGGAGAGTTTCAATGATCACTTGGTATTGGTTGATGGGGGCGTTGATGAGGGAGACTTTGTTATCGGAATAGGCGTATTGGAAGTAGTTTTCAATGTCGGCGGCGCTGACGTTGAAGTTGTAGGCGCGGTCGCGGTCGATGTGGAGTTGCCATTGGGGTTGGTGGATCCGGAGGTCGCTGGAGACTTGGGTGAAGTGGGGATCGTTGCGGAGCTGGGCGGTGAGTTTGGGGGCGTAAGAGTAGATGGCGTCTCGCTCTAGACCGGAGAGGGTGTATTGATAGAGGGCTTGAGCGGTGGTGCCGACTTGGAGGTTGATGAGGGGAATGGGGGAGAGGTAGAAGTTGATGCCGGGAAGGGTTTTGAGTTTTTCGGAGAGGGCGGTGATCGCCTTGTCCATGGGCAAGCGCTCTTTGAAGGGTTTTAGTCGGAGGTAGAGGAAACCTTCGTTTGCGTTAGCGTAGGAGCTGATGGAGAGGACGGTGTCGATGTTGGGGTCTTGGCGGAGGAGCTCGCAAGCTTCTTCTTGGTATTTTTCCATGAGGAAAGGGGAGGTTCCGTCGCGGGCGAGGGTGAAGCATTGGATGAAGCCGACGTCGTCGGGGGGGAGAAAGTCTTTGGGGAGGGTGATGAAGAGGGTGACGGATCCGCCAATGCAAAAGAGGCCGATGAGGAGCATGAGGAAACGGCGTTTCATGGCCCAGTGGAGGCAGGGTTCGTAGATCCGTTTCATCTTTTCGAAGAGGGCGTCAGAAAAGACTTCCATGCGGGGTTTTTTGGTGGTGCCGTAGGGTTTGATGAAGCGGCTGCAGAGCATGGGGGTGAGGGTGAGGGAGACGAAGCCGGAGATAAGGATGGCGGAGATGATGGTGACGGCAAATTCGCGGAAAAGGCGGCCGAGAAGTCCGCTCATGAAGAGCATGGGGATGAAGGCGGAGGCGAGGCAAACGGTGATGCTAAAAATGGTGGTGCTGATTTCGCGTGAGCCTTTGAGGGTGGCATCCCAGGGGGCTTCTCCTTGCTGAACGTGCCGGACGTTGTTTTCGAGGACGACGATTGCGTCATCGATGAGAAAGCCGATGGAAAGGGTAATGGCGAGCATCGAGAGGATATCGGCGGTGTAGTTGAAGAGGTACATGACGGCAAAGGTGCCGAGGATAGAAATAGGGAGTGTGGCCGAGGGGATGAGGGTGTTGAGGGCGTGGCCGAGGGCGAGGTAAATGATGCCGACGACGAGGCAGAATGCGATGGCGAGGGTGAGTTTCATGTCGTCCATCGATTCTAAGATCGCGTCGGTTTGGTCGTAGATCCGCTCGATGGCAAGCGATGCGGGGAGTTGGGGTTTGAGTTGCTCGAGGGCTTTGTTGACTCCTTGGACGACGCGGACGGCGTTTTCGCCGGGCTGTTTTTGGATGGCGAGGACGATGCACTTTTGGTCGCCATTTTTAGTGATGTAGTGTTGAGCGAATTTGTCGTTCTTGGTGCTGTCGAGAGCTCTGCCGATGTCTTTGATTTTGACGAGTTCGCCGTTGGCATTTTTGATGATGAGTTCGTTGTAGCCGGCGGCGCGCAGCAGTTGTCCGTCGACGTCGACGGTGTAGTCGTCGCGCTGGCCGTAGAGCGTGCCGAGAGGGTAGTTGACGTTGGCGTTTTGGACGGCGGCGGTCACTTCGTCGAGGCCGATTTTTTTGGCGGCGAGTTTTTCAGGGTCGACTTGGATGCGCACTGCGTACGGAGAACCGTAGGTGATCACTTGGGCGACGCCGTCGACCATCGAGAGGCGTTGACCGATGAAGGTATTGGAATAGTCGTAGAGGTCATAAAGGGTCATGGCGTCGGAGGTGAAAGAGATGTAGAGAACGGGGGTTGCAGCGGGGTTTACTTTTTCGTAGGTGGGGGCGCTGGGGAGATTGGAGGGGAGATTTGGCTGGGCACGTGAGATGGCGGCTTGGACGTCAGTCGAGGCGCCGTCGATATTGCGGTCGAGCGAAAATTGAAGGACGATCGTCGTCGATCCGGTGGCGCTCGTGGAGAAGATGTTTTGGATGCCGGGAATCGTCATGAACTGCTGCTCCAGGGGAGTTGCGACCGAGTTAGCCATGGTTTCTGGATTAGCGCCTGGATAGTCGACAGAGACTTGGATCGTGGGGAAATCGGTGCTGGGGAGGTCTCCGACGGGGAGGAATTGGAGCGCGACGATGCCAAAAAAGGCAATCGAGATCATCACGAGGATCGTCATGACGGGGCGGCGGATGAACGGCTCAGAGAGGTTCATGATCCTCCAAGTGCAGAACGCAGAGTGCAGAGTGCAGAACTAGACAGCCGGGTGACCGCCTTCGGCGGTCGGTTCGCTTTGCTCACCTGAGCCCCGCTGCCCCAGATTCGAAACGCTTTTCTAACTTGGGGCAGCGGGGGCTTCACCCGACTGTCTAGTTCTGCATTCTGCACTCTGAGTTCTGCATTTTTTTTCATCAGGTCTCCGGAAACCCGGTCCTTTAGGGCCGGGTAATTCACATCATCGGTTTCTCGCCACAAACACTCTTGTCCCAGTGGACAGATTCAGCTGACCTTCGAGGACGATGGTTTCTCCCGCGTTGAGGCCGCTTTGGACAATTACTTGGTCGTCTTGACGGGCGCCAAGTTGGAGAGGCCTTTCTTCGACAGTCATGTCTTCTTTGACGACAAAGGCAACGGGGCCGTTGATGGTGAGCTGCACAGCAGTGTATGGAATGACGAGGGCATTGGATTGAGTGTGGAGAACGAGGCGGGTGCGGATGAATTGGCCGGGCCATAAATCGCGGGTGGTGTTAGGAAAGAGGGCGCGGAGTTTGATCATGCCAGTGCCTGGATCGACCTGGTTGTCGAGGATTTCGAGTTTGCCGACGAAGGGCTCGTCATTGAAGTTGTCATAGGCTGCAAGTGTTTTGAGGCTCCCTTGGCGGCGGTATTTTTGGATGTCGGGAAGGTTGATTTCTGGCACTGAAAAGGTGACGAAGATCGGGCTGATTTGGTTGAGGGTGACGAGGGGTTGATTTTCGTCGTTGCCAACCAAGTTGCCGAAGTCGACTTGCAAAATGCCGACGACGCCGTCAATGGGCGCGTAGATCCAGCAGTAGTCGAGATCGATCGCGGCAGCATCGACTTGTGCTTGGGCTTGGTTTGCCTGGGCGAGTGCCGAAGCAAAGTTGGCTTGGAGGGTTTCGAAGTCGATTTGTGAATAGTATTCTTCGCGAGCGAGCGTCTCGTAACGCTTCACTTTTTCTTCTGCGATCGACAAGTTGGCGAGTGTTTGCTCAAGGACGCCTTGTGATTTTTTGAGAGCGGCTTCATAGGGCTTGGAGTCGATGGTGAAGAGGAGATCACCTTGCTTCACTTCTTGTCCTTGCTGAAAATAGACGCCGGTCAGTTCGCCTTCGACGCGCGATTTGATGTGAATGCTGATCATCGATTCGACATGGCCGAGCGCTTCAATGAAGATGGGTACCTCTTTTTGCTGCACAGTGGTCAGTTTCACGGGGTAGGAGGGCGGTGGGAGAGGACCTTGTTCACTTGAACAGCCTGAGAACAAAAGAAGTGCAATGAGAAAAAAATCACCACAGAGGCGCAGAGAAGAAAGAGGCTTCACAGAGAAAAATATCTTTGTTCTCTGTGTAACCTCTCTCTTCTCTGAGTCTCTGTGGTGAATTCTTTTCGATCGACTCACATCGCCTCTCTCTGTTCTTTAGATTCTTCTGGCTTTGGTAAACAGAGAGAACCGGTGGCATAGGAGAGCGAAGCGAGTGACAGGAACCAATCTCGTTGTGCGCCAGCTTTTTTGGAGCGGGCGTCGGCGAGGCTGCTCTGTGCATTCAGGAGGTCTAAGATGGTGGCTGTGCCCGCTTTGTAACCGGTGAGAGCGATGTTGAATTCGAGTTCGGCTGCGCTTAAGTACTCTTCCGTGTCTTGCAAGTTTTGGGCGGACGTCTTGACGTTCATATGGGCGGTGGTGACGTGTTGGATGATCGAAAGTTCGGTCTGCATCAATTGGGCGCGCGACTTTTCCACATTTGCTTGGGCGTTTTTCCACTGATTTTTATAGAAGTAGCCGCGGAAGAGGGGGAAGCTCATCGCAAATTCCATCGTCCAGTGGTACTGCTCGGTGGCTCCTTGTTGGAACCAGTAACGGCCCAAGTCGAGGGTCGTGTTGACGACGGGGAGTACGGAGCGTTTCGCGTTGATGACGAGGGCTTCTTTCGAGCGCAAATCGGCTTGTGCTGCGAGTAGGTCTTGCCGCTGTCCTTGCGCCATGGCCACGAGCTGGTCGACGTTTTCGAGGATCGGGTTGGCTTCGACTTGGTCTGGCATCGGATGGACTTTGAACGGCACGTTGGCTGGTACGCCCATGTTGGCAGCAAGTTCAGCAAAGGCATTTTCGACGTTTTGCTTTTGGCTCGTCACGTTGATTTTGCTCTGTAAATACTGAGTTCTAGCTTGCGCTACGTCGCCCAGCGCCACAATGCCCAGCGCGAATTTCTGGTTGGCTGCATCGAGCGCTGCCTGGGCGTTTTCGAAACTCGCTTCATTGGCCTTTAGCACTTTGAGCTGGTAGAGGTACTGGTAGTAATTGGACATGACGGTTTCAATCACCGTTTGGATCTGCTGGTTGTGGATCCAATCGGCGTTGTACAAAGCTTCTCTTGCGGCGACGCTCGCTGATGAGCGCTGACCGAAGTCAAAGAGCGTATAGGTCAAAATGACATCGGGGCCGGCGGTCGTCGTGTAGAACACGTCGGGAGGGCCCTCTTCGATGAAGGTGCCGCGCATCCGGGTGTATTGCCCTTCAAACTGGACGTTGGGATAAAAGTTGCTCAGCGACTGGCCATACTGGGCCGCCATGGCGCGGGCCATCGCCCATGTCTGCTTGGTCGTTGGGTTGTTTTGCAGGGCAATATCGATGAGCTCCGAGAGGTGGAGGAGCCCTTCGCCAAAGGTGGGAGGAACGAGGGTCTGGCAATACTTCGATGAGATCATCGTATTGCCTTTCATGGGAGCCCAAGTCGCATACGGGCTGGATGGCGACATGGCAAACGGGTCCGATGCTTCGTTCATGCACGAAGCAAATGCCACAGCCAAACAGCAACAAAGCCAACGACCCATTAATCTGGGAGATATAGCAGGGCTATTTTTTAAGCAAGGGTTGCTATTAGAGACTGTCCACAAACTCGGCCTTTTAGGGATTTGAAAAGATTTTCGATGAGATTTCACGGGACGAAGTCCGTATCGATCGACAAGAGCCATATGCGAAGCTGCATATGGCCGAGGAGATCGGCGTGAAATATCGCGAAAAGCTTTCAAAGATCGAAGGCCCAGTTTGGGCTTTCCGTTCTAAGACCTACCCAGATAAATCGAGCGTTTGAAATCTTGAAAGGGAAGTTATGTGGGGAGAGGGGGCAAGAGCACGAGGTTCAATCCCTTATTCTAATTAGCGCTGCTATTTTTTGCAAAGGAGAGAAATCAGGGTTATTATTTCTGCAAGATGAGGCAGCTCTCAAAACTGCTTTGCCCGGGAAAATCGATGAGATTCACTTAAATGAAATCCTTAAGCCGTTAACGATCAAAATATTACAGCTTTTGCCGAGAGATCATATCGGCGAAGAGGCCGGGCGAGGAGGCGAGTTCATCGAAGGTGCCCGATTGGACAATGGAGCCTTTTTGGAGGACGTAGATTCGGTCGGCATTGCGGACGCCGGCGAGGTGTTGGGTGATGATGACGCGGGTGATGTTGAGGGCGCCGATGTTTTGGGTGATGGCTTGCTGGGTACGGTAATCCAGGGCGGAGGTCGCTTCGTCGAAGAGGAGAATGGAGGGGCGGGTGAGAAGGGCGCGGGCGAGAAAGAGGCGTTGCTTTTGGCCGCCGGAGAGGGTGGCGCCGCTGAGGGGGAGGTAGGTGTGGAGCCCCATGGGGAGAGTGGCGATGTCTTCAGCGAAGCCGGAGAGTTCGAGGGCTTGGTGAATTTGCTCGGGATGGAAAGTGCCACCGCTGATGAGGTTGTCGTAGAGGGGGCCTGCGAGGAGTTCTTCGCCTTGGAGGACGGTGCCGAGTTGTTTGCGCACAGCGCGAGGGTCGAGGTGGGCGAGGTCTTTGCCGTCGTAGTAAATGCCGCCGGAAGAGGGTTTTTCAAAGCCAAGAAGAAGCCGGATGAGTGTCGATTTGCCGGAGCCTGAGGGGCCGACGATAGCGACGAGCTCGCGGGGTTGGATATTGATGGAGATATTTTGGAGAATCGGCGTGCGGTGGTCGTAGGAGAAGGAGAGGGAGAGGGCGAGGATGGCGCCGGTGAGACGGCCAGGGTCGGTTTTTTTCTTCTCCTCTTCGAGCGGCTCTTGGAGGATCACGCGAGTCCGCTCCCAGAGGGGAACGATGCGGGAGAGAGCGAGGAGGGTTTGATTGAATGGATAGATGGCTTGGAGGAAAAGGCCGAGGGCGATTTGGAAGGCGAGGAAGTCAGGGAGCGAGAGAGGATCGGAGTGGAGAAGAAGGGCATAGACGGCCCAAAAGGTGAGGAGGGGGAAAATGGTCGAGAAGGTAGTGGCGAGGGTTTGGAGGTTGCGCTCTCGGAGTTGGAGGGTTTTATGGCGAGAGAAGAGAGAGGCCCAGTGAGAAAAGGCATTTTTCTCAGCGCCGGCGACGCGGAGTTTGCCGATGCCGCTGATCATTTGGAGGAGGAGGGCGCGGATGTTGCCTTGGATGTCGAGCGATTGGCGGAGGAGAGAGATTTTTGAGGTGGAGAGAAAAAGGGTGAGGAGGAGCGAGAAGAGGGCGATGGAAATGGCAGCGGCGGTGAGGAGAGGTGAGAAGAGAGTCATGATGAAGATTTGCGAGAGGGCGAAAGGCCAGCGAGGCTCAAGGGGGCTGCGTGGGCGTTGAGGAGGGCGCGGATCTCTTCGATGCTGGCGATGCGCCAGAAGAGATTGCCGACCGAGTAGCGGCGAAAAAATTGGGGCGAGAGTTTGAGGAGGCGATCCCACAGAGCCGATTGGAGAAGGTGGGTGCCCACTCCTTCGAGTTTTAAAAAGGCGAGATTGCGCAAGAAATAAAAGAGAAAAAAGCTGAGCGAGGAGCAGAGCATGCCGAGGGTGAGATAAAGGAGGAGAGAGAAGTCGTTTTCAGGAATGGCGTAGCGGAAGAGGAGGTCGGTGGCAAGGGGGAAAAAGCAGGTGACGAGGCCGGCGAGGAGGCTATAAAGGAGGAGCGAGGTGAAACGGTAGCGTTGGAAAAAGAAGCCGATGAGTTGGCGACCGGTTTGGATCGATGGATCGAGGGGAACGTAGAATGTGTAAGCAGTGGGATCGATTTCTTGAGCTTGTTTTGCGGTGACGCGGATCCGTTGGGCTCCGTCGATGATCTCGTAGGGCAAGGTGTTAGAGAGGGCTACCGGTTTCCCTTTGTAAAAGCCGAGAAGAGGGCCATGATCGCTGTTCCACCAGTCGTCTTTGAGAGTCACCTTTCGCTTTTGGATTTGTGAGGCGTTGCAGATGATTTCGAGTTTGTCTTCGAGATCTTGCGCGAGAAGTGTTTGACTGGGAAAGGAAAATTCGAGCTGGCTGAGACGGCCGATCTGCTCGCACGCTTGTTGGAGAGCATCGTAGGACTTTTTCCACAGAGGCTTATTTAAAGGAGTGAGGATCGCTTCCATTTGCTGGAGAGCGAGGTCGAGATTTTGCTCTTGGTTTTCGATTCGGTCTTTGAGTACTTTTTTCTCTTTTTCAGAGCGCTCGTGAAGAAATGCGGGGAGAGCTTGATGGAAGAGGGTAGCGAAAAAGCCAATCGACTGTTTCCATTTTCCCTCGTAAATGAGAAAAGCGTCTTCTTTTGCTTGGACTTGGGTGGACTGTGAGCAGCTAAACCAAAGCAAACCGGTGAGGGGACAGAGAGGCTTGTGGGGCGATAGGGAAAGGGTCGGGTCGCCGTAGAGGAAGAGTTCGCCGCTCAGCACTTCGATCCACACCTCTTCTTCTTTGCGCTGCGCGTGGAGCGGTTTAGTGAACACGAGAATTTCTTCAGGCTCAAAGAGAGTCGGCTCAGAGGGGAAGAGGTTTTTTTGTAGCCGGTTGGGAAGCGGTTTAGCAAAACAGGCGGCGAGGCTTTCGATCCATTGGTGGAGGCCTGGGAGGAGATATTCGACGGGCAACTCGTCTTCGGAGAGTTCGTAAAGTGTGGTGTGATTGGTGCTGAGGAGGGCGATGTCATAGGCGCCAGGGCCAAATGAGAAGATGAGGGGATCTTTCAAGGAAATGAGAAGATGGCGGGCCTCTCCTTCGAGGGCAAAGAGATGAAGGGGGCTCCCTTCCCAAGCGTAGACGCTCCCTTTTTTCGAAAGAGAAAAAGGATCGGCGCTCGAAAGATCGTGGGCGATTCCCCGTTCGCGAAAGAGCTGGAGTAGCGCTTCATTCAATGGGCACTTCGCTTTCGATCAGTTCGCGGTAGAGGCCATCGCTGTTTTTGAGTTGGCTGTGAGTCCCTCGCTGAACCACTTTGCCTTGATCGATGACGACGATTTCATGGGCATCTTGGATGGTGCTGAGACGATGGGCGATGAGGAGGGTCGAGCAGCCCCTTTGCAAGATATTTTGGGCAATGAGTTGGTCAGTTTTTGAGTCGAGTGAGGACGTTGCTTCGTCGAGAATAAGAAGAGAGGGATTGTAGAGGAGGGCTCGGGCAATTTCGATCCGCTGCCGCTCTCCGCCGCTTAAATTTTTTCCGCCTTCGAGGAGAAGAGCGTCATAGCCGCCGGTCCGCGCGATGATCTCTTCATGGATCATGGCGTCACGGCAGGCGTTCATCAACATCTCTTCCGGAACTTTGCTATTCCAGAGAGTGAGGTTGTCGCGGATGGTGCCTGCAAAAAGGAAGAGATCTTGGTCGACGGTGGCCATCGAGTTGCAGAGAATTTCGCGGGGGATTTCATCGACGGGAATACCATCGTAGAGGATTTGTCCTGACCAGGGGTGCAAGAGGCCCGAGGCGAGTTTTGCGATCGTCGACTTGCCAGAGCCGGTGGGACCCGCGAGAGCCAGTCGCTGTCCGGGCCGGATTGAAAAACTTAAACCTTCGATGAGAGGAGGAGCGATCCGAACATAGCCGAACGTTACATTGCGAAATTCGAGCGCTCCTTCGAGCTTAGGTTTCGAGAAGGTGCGGACTGTTTTTTTCACGTAGGCGGCATCGACCGGATTTTTCAAGACGTCATTGAGTCGGTCGAGCTCAGTTTCCATCGTTTGAATCTGTTGCCCAAATCCAACCAGTCGGTGGATCGGCATGAGAAAATTCGACATGAGCAATTGCAGCGCCATCAGCATGCCGACGGTGAGAGGCGTTTCGAGCACTTCATGACTTCCGACGCCAAGGAGAAGGCTTAAGACGAGTAGCTGGAAAAAGGGAGGGATTGAGGTCAAGACGACATCTTTTTTCCCGATTTCTTGTTGCGCGTTGATCTGCCGTGTGTAGTAGCCAGCCCACTTGGCGAAGAAGTCGGTCTCTCCACCGCGGGCTTTGATCGTCTCGATGTTTTGAAGGCCGCCAATCGCTTCAGCGACGCTTTTGCCGATGTCTTGCCGGAGACGGGCATAGGTATCGATGCGGGAGCGGTACATCCAGAGTAGCAACGCGACGTTGACGAGGCCTCCTAAAAGTCCGATGCAGGCAAGCGGGATGCTGTAGGCGAACATCGCAGCGCCGTAAAAGACGACAAGGAGCGCATCGAATGCCGCAAAAAGAAGCGAGCCGGTGAGGGTCTCGACGACCGAGTCGTTGAGCGTCATCCGATACGCGATTTCACCGGGGTAGCGCTGCGTGTAAAAGTCGACGGGCAAGCGCAAGAGATGCCAGAGGAATTCGCTCGAAAAACGGATCGCTAGTTTGCCGCTCAAGCGGTTGAGATAGTACTGACGAAGCCACGTCAGAAGCCCTGCGAGGATAGCTGTGCCAAAGACCGCGCTCAAAAACATCGCTGGCCATGGCATCAAGTGTTTCACGAAAAAGGATTTGATGAAGAGCATCAAGAAGGCGGGGATGGCGAAGCCAGGTAGAAGTGAGCAGAGCGAAGTGAGGAGCAAAAAAAGGAGTGAATCGGGGACCGATTTGAGCCGGTTCGCGAGCTGCTTTAGCAAAAGTGGCGGCTCTCCTCCCGTTTGAAAGAGCGGGCCTTTGTGAAACGTCAATGCGACGCCCGAAAATCCCGCCTGAAATTCTTCGTAGCTCACGGTGCGTGGGCCTATGGCCGGGTCGTTGAGGTAGACTTTGTTCTTGCCAAATCCCTCGAGAACGAGGAAGTGGCGAAATTCCCAAAAGAGGATCGCCGGAAACTCCACTTCAAACAACCCTTCGACTGTTTTCCGAAAGCCCTCTCCCTCGAGGCCATATTTTTTTGCCGCCTTGAGTAGATTGAACGCGTTACTTCCGTCGCGAGAAACGCCGCAATCGGCCCTCAGCACTTCCAGCGGGACATACTTTCCATGATAGCCGAGCACAATCGCCAGTGCAGCGACGCCACACTCAACCGCTTCCATCTGGATGACACGGGGCGTCTTGACTCGCCGCAACGTCGTTGGGCGCTCACTCAGCTCCGGCATGCTTTCTCCCCCGCAAAAATGGCAACACATACTCAATGGGAGCCATCTCTTCGATCGTGATGCGCGCCTCTCCTAACATCCCCGCCTTCACTGGAATGGGAGGCCCTTTCGGGCTGGTCCATTTCCATCCTGAGGTAGTTTCTGCATCGGCAGCCGGCTTCACGACGACGAGCAAAGAGGGGAGAGAGCCGCTGACGAGATAATCTCTGAGCGACGCCGAGGGGATGCTCTGCAAACTTGGATCGGCAGGGCTGATCGGATAGGACGACACTTGCTCGACGACACCTTGGATCATTCCGTAGTCATCGGCATCAACCACATCGAGCGACGTCTGCACCTGCATGCCCGCCTTCACTTGCTGTCCTGCATCCAACGGCACGAAGGCTAAGATCTTCAATTCACCGGGAGAGTCAATGTCGAACAAAATCGCCTTGCCAGAAACGGTCAGAGGAATGGAGCCTAAGATGCTCCATAGCAGGCCGAGAATGACGATGGCGACGCAGAAGAATAGAGCAGCCCAGCCTCGAATTCCGACGACCTTGAGGCTCGCATCGAGGCGCTCCAACGAGACGAGTTGTTCGATTGACTCTTTTTTGAGGCCCATTTTTTGGATCCTAGCCGATCCCGAATTAACCGTCGAGTAGCTAAGAAGCATAGTGGTATACCGGGAGAGATTGAACGGGGCGAGCAGCAAGAGTAACGATGGAAACGATAAAAAAATTTATTGCAAAGCGGTAACACGGCGGAGCCACTTATTAGTCTTATCTTGTTTCTTTTCTGTGGCCACAAGTGCTTTAATGTAAAGCTTGATTAAAGGAAAGACTTGACAGGGAATGGAAAATGGGGTATTTTTAGCTTGTGGAGCGACTATTTTAGCGACCCACCATGGTGTAACCAGTTAAGGAGAGTCTTATGAGCAAAAACCCAAATCGGCCCAATCCAAATAATCGAGAGCCAAATAGAGACAAAAAAATGAACCAATCGAATCAAGCATGGGACCAAGAGTCTCAAGCAAGTTCCCAGTTTAGCAGCAAAGAAACACAACAGAAGTATGCTAAATTGATTGCTCGCGCCTGGTCAGATGAGTCTTTCAAACAAAGACTGAGAACCAACCCTACACAAGCATTGAAAGAGTTTGGTCTCCATACTCCTCCAAATGCCTACTGCGAAGTAGTGGAAAATACGACGAACAAAGTTTACCTCGTCATCCCTAAGAAACCATCGGAACAGCTGTCAGAAGAAGAAATGCGACAAATCATTGCAGCTCAGGGCCTTGGTTTCCAACAAAACTATTAATCTCTTTGTGGATAGCGGGGGGCTTTTAGCCCTTCGCTATTTTGCTTTTGAGGAGATCGTTGACGATTTGCGGTGTGGCTTTTCCGCGGCTTAGTTTCATCACTTGGCCGACGAGGAAGGAAAATGCTTTGTCTTTGCCCGCTTTGAAGTCGATGACCGATTGAGGATTTTCTGAAAGGACTTGATCGACGAGCTGCTCAATGGCAGCGACGTCAGCGACCGGCTGGTAGTCGGGATTTTTGGCGACGATGGTCTCCGGATCGAGGCCAGGGTTTGTCACCATTTCATCGGCCACTGCTTTTGCAATGCGGCCAGTGATCGTCTGCTTTTCAATCATGTGTACGAGCTTAGCGACATGCTTCGGCAAGATGCCTGAGTCCATGACCGTTTTTCCCGTTTCTTTGAATCTTCCCGCAAATTCTACTGTGATCCAGTTGCAGAGCGCACGAGGGTGTGGCTCGATGTGGAGCGCTTCTTCAAAGTAATCGCACATTTTTTTGTCGTTGACCAGGAGGTTCGCTGCGTAAGGGGTGAGGCCGAGGTCAGTCACGTAGCGGCGGTATCGGTCTTGCGGCAATTCGGGGAGATGAGAGGCGATCTCGTCGATCAGCTCATCGCTGAGGACGATCGGGACGAGGTCGGGCTCGGGGAAGTAGCGGTAATCGTCGGCGCTCTCTTTGCGGCGCATGAGGATGGTCTCGCGCGTCTCTGGATCCCAGCGATAAGTGCCGGGCGGGATGAGCTCTTCAGGCGTGCGGTGAGGGGAGTCGGTGTAGAGGGCGATTTGCCGACGGATTTCCGATTCAATTGCCATTTCGAGGAAGCTAAATGAGTTCATGTTCTTGATTTCGATGCGGGGGCGAAGCGCTTGTTCTCCTTTGGGCCGTACGGAGATATTGACGTCGATCCGGAGGCTTCCTTCTTCCATATTGCCGTCCGAGGCGTCGAGGTAGAGGAGAATGGCGCGGATCGCTTGGGCGTAGGCAGAGGCCTCTTTGGACGAATGGAAACAAGGTTCCGAGACGATTTCGATGAGGGGGGCTCCGGCTCGGTTGTAGTCGACGCCGGCAAAGGTACTGAAGTGCTTGAGCATCCCTGCGTCGTCTTCGAGATGGGCTCGGTTGATGTGAAACGTCTTGCTCTCTCCTTCGACATCGAGCGTCAACTGGCCGCCGCGGATGATCGGGTGATCGTACTGGGTGATTTGAAAGTTTCGGGGGCTATCGGGGTAAAAGTATGATTTTCGGTCAAATCGGGAGATCTTTGTGATGTTCCCTTTGATCGCCAAGCCAAACTGAATTGCCTTTTTGACCGCCTCTTGATTGAGGACGGGCAGTGCGCCCGGCTGGCCGGTGCAGACGACCGAGATGTTGGCATTGGGTTCGTCGCCAAAGCGATTAGGGGCTGAGCTAAAGAGTTTCGATTGGGTATTGAGCTGGACGTGGATTTCGAGGCCAATGACCGGCTCCCAGAGATGGTAAGGCAAATCTCTCATAGTCCCTCAGGAAGGCGGGCAATGTTGTTCGCTTGCTCGTAGGCGTAGGAGTATTGGAGGACGGAGACGTCGCACATTTGGGGGCCGATGATTTGGAGGCCGAGCGGCATGCCCTGTTCATCGTAGCCTGAGGGGACGCTGACGCAAGGGAGGCCAGCTAAGTTGCCCGGGATGGTGAAGATGTCTTGGAGGTACATTTCGACCGGATCGCTGATCGAGCCGCTTTGGAAAGCGCCGCCGGTGGTCGTCGGCATGACGATCGCATCGCAATGGGCAAAGGCAGTTTCAAAGGCATTGATGATGAGGGTCCGTACTTTTTGCGCCTTTTTGTAGTAGGCATCTTGGAAGCCAGCTGAGAGGACGTAGGTGCCGAGCATGATCCGCCGTTTTACTTCGCGACCAAAGCCTTCACGGCGAGAAAATTCATAAACCTCTTCGAGCGAGCGGGCTTCTTTCGAGCGGAGGCCAAATCGGACGCCGTCAAAACGGGCGAGATTGGTCGACGCTTCAGCGGTGGCGAGGATGTAATAGACGGCGATGGAGGAACGCAACACGTCGAGATCAATGTCGATCACATTGGCGCCGAGCTCTTTCATCACTTCGATCGATTGATCGAAATTGGCTCTCATCTCGGGATTTAGCCCGTCGAGGAATTTGTAGGGGACGCCGATTTGGACGCCGTCCAAATCTTTGGTCAATTTGTAGATTTCTGCAGGCAGTTGCAGGCTCGTCGCATCGTAGGGGCAGGGCTTGCCGATCACTTCCATCATGAGCGCTGCGTCAGCGACATTCGTTGCGAAGGGGCCAATTTGATCGAGTGAGGAGCCATAGGCGACAAGGCCGTAGCGAGAGACACGGCCATATGTTGGCTTATAGCCGACCAGGCCGCAATAGCTAGCTGGTTGGCGCACGGAACCGCCCGTGTCGCTGCCTGTCGCAAGAAGCGAGAGCCTCGCTGCAACCGCAGCGGCCGAGCCACCCGAAGAGCCGCCCGAGACGCACTCGGTATTCCATGGATTTTTAGCGGGGAAAAAAGCGGAGTTTTCATTCGAGGAGCCCATCGCAAACTCGTCCAGGTTGGTCTTCCCGAGAAGAAGGCCATCTTCTTCTTCGAGTAGGCGGACGGCCGTTGCGTTAAACGGAGCTCGGTAGTTTTCTAAAATCTTGGAGCCACAGGTGGTGATTTCCCCGGCGATGTGCATATTGTCTTTGATGGCGATGGGGACGCCAGCTAGCTTGCCGAGCGCCTTTTTTTGCGCTCGCTTTCGATCGAGCTGTTCGGCCTTCGCCATCGCTCGCTCACCGAGCACATTCAAAAAGGCGCCGAGCCTTTCATTGTGCTCTTCGATCCGCTTCAAAAAGTATTGGGCGATCTCGACCGCCTTCACTTCGCCCTTTAAAAAGGCATCTCGCAACTGAATGGCGCTCCACTCTTTCACTGTGGCTTAAGAACAGGCGGCACGCGCACCATTCCTCCCACTTGCTCTGGAGCATTGGCTAAGAAAGTGTCTCGCGATAAGATGTCTTTTACCTCATCAGGGCGCATCCGGTTAATCAACATCGAGCGGAGCACGTAGTTGCACGAAGGCACTCCTTCTGTATCGACTTCTTTGAGTTGTTCCATATAATCGAGCACACGTTGCAAAGAGCCCAAGATCTCCTCTTCTTCTTCAGAAGAGCATTGAATCCGGCACAACTTTTTAAGGTGTTCAAAATCCTTTCGATCAAACGTCGACATAAGTAGTTGATATTTTACCAAGTGATCAGAAAAAAAGCTACGTTTCTTTGGGCCAAGAGATTTTTCGGAGGGGGAGGTACTTCTGAGTGAGTTCCAATGTACCCTCTTCCAAAGAATTTAGCGCCAAGAGGAGGCGGGTCGTTTCAAATTGATGGAATGTTTGAATTTGCTTGCAATATTTTTTTTTGAGTTCGAGGGAAACCGTCTCTTTTTTTAATTGCTGGATCATGAAGCGGAAGAGGGAAATGGCATTTCCTCGAGGAGGATTGGTTTCATCAGCTTGCGCATACGGCATGGCGTCGATGAGTTCAATTTTCAGTGTGTCTGGTATCTTTTCGTCATTGAGCAATTGAATGTACAGCAAGGATAGAGTTCGAACAATCTGGATGGTGTCGGAGCTGAGCCATATGATCTGAAAGAGTCCCTCAGGACCGAGCAATTGCTGCCGTAGCTCAGATAAGCCTTTTAAAAACAATTGCTGGAAAGCCCGGAGAACGAAGGTTAATGTTTCTTTCTTTTCACAAGAATGGACCCACTCAATGAGCTTTTGAAGAGCCGCGTGGCGGCAGAGGAGAGGTTCCTCTTCACTGAGCAAAATGTAGGTAAATTTTTCAATTGCTGAATCCTTCAGGTGGGAAGGGACTGCTTCGCGTGAAAGGGGAAAGGAGTCAATGATCATTTCTCTCTGTTTGGAATTGTCCCCCGGAAGAAGGCAGAACAGCGTTGCTGCCGCCCTGTCTTTCACTAAGTTATCGACTTTTCTCCGATGGAGAAGGGTTTGGAGCGCTTCGATGAGAGGGGGGTCTATTTCTTCTCCTTGGGGCATAAGCCAGGGGAGAGAAGCGAGCTGTGTCTCTGCTGGGAGCTTCGGGTGGTTGATGAGATGGGGAAACGTCTTAAGAAGTGCAGCGCGCAACCGCACATCGGTTCCCTCTGAGAAAATCTTTTGGAAAGTCTTGAGGCCCTCTTGATGAATTTCGACTGATCTTTGCTGACGAAATGCCTTGTAGACTATTTTGCCCATCAGTTCAAACGGATCGTTTCCTTCATATCCAAATTTGGGAGGAGTTTCAAACTCCTCCCAAATCATCCCCCGTCCTTTAGGGCGGGGTTCATCGCCAGGCAAGTAGCCATTGACTGTCATCAGTTCGAACAAGAGAGTGAAAAAAGGTCTCTCCATTTTCTCTGACAAGGGTTGGTGAATCAACTGGTTCATATAGGAGAGGAGATGAAAGATCTGCTTTTCTTGCTGTGTCGATTCAATCTTCTTTTTCTGAGAGATGAGTTTGTAGAGGGATCGCACTTCCTGCTCGTCGTTAGCGAAGCAGTTCTCTAGGAAGACTTGAGACGAATTCTTGATTTCATTCATAACTATTCTGAATATTGTCTTAATATAAAATTTTTTACAAGTACCCTCGACAAAGAACTCAAAATGGGATAGGATGAAAGAAACTGGGGGATTGTCCCTATACCGGAGGTTATCATGAAAGCTCTACGTTTTGTTTCTAAGCTGCTAGTTCTGATCGGCGCACTCAACTGGGGTCTCGTCGGTTTTTTCAACTACAACTTAATCGGCGATATCTTAGGCGGTCCTCAGTCTTCAGCGGCCCGCTTTGTGTTCGCTCTCGTTGGCTTAGCAGGTCTTTTGGGCATCGCAGCTCTCGTCCGTTGCTGCTGCGGTTGCGGCTGTGGGTGCTGCGGTGGTAAAGGTAGCTGCAAGAAGTAAGAGGAACTGCCATTGCGAATCCCCCTCTCTGGAGCTTCTGGCTTCGTCGGTTCTGCTGTAGCTGCTCATTTCGCGCAGCAGAGCCACGAAGTCGTTCGCCTTTGCCGCGGTCCCTTAACTCCTTCTTGCTTCTGCCCGCGCTGTTCCTCGAAAACTTCTCGCGTTGGGCTTCATCTTCAAACACCCGAATTTGAAGGCAATCTTTGCGAAATCTTTATAAAATTACATTCTTTACAAAAAGTCCTTTGATGCCGTACGCTGGTCTGAACAAGAGGTGCAATATGTGTATGCTTGCTTACTTATTTTTTGCAGCAACTGCTGTAAATCCTCTTCTTCTCCAAGAAGAAGTTCAGGAAGAAGTCAACCAAGATCAACTCGCTCTTGAAGAGCAAGCGATCAAGTCTCTCGAGGAAACTCAAGACGAAGTCGCTTTTGAATTCGAAGATGAGTTCGACGGCGAAGAATAATCGTCGAGGAGTCTTTTTTGTTTGATGGAATGAATCCATGGGTGGCCGTATGGACACGCCCGCGCCAAGTAGTGCGCGCTGTTGTCCGAGCAGATCCAACATTTGGGTTTTGGTCACTTTCTTTTCTCTTTGGTCTTTCTGTTCTTTTCTATTTGGCCAATTTCTATTCGTGGGGGCTTTCTTTCTCCTTTGTCGAAGTATTGTGGCCCATTCTGATTGGCGCCCCGTTCTTTGGCGCTCTTTATTTTCTCTTTAAATCGTGGATCCTTCAATTCATCGGCCGTCTTCTCGGTGGTAAGGCTCCTTATTCCCATGTCCGCGCGGCGTTCACTTGGTCTCGTTCTCCCTATGCACTGGCGCTTCTTCTCTGGATCGCCCTTTTTTCTTCCGAGTCAGGGGGTGTCTTTGTCCATTATGACACAGACACTTCGGCTGTTTTCATCAACCTGATCATCGCAATTCTCGTCATCTGGTCGGCGATTCTTCTCATTCAAACAAACGCTGAAATTCAATCGTTTTCTCTTTTCCGGTCTCTTCTCAACGTCTTTCTCAGCTGGCTTCTTAGTTCTTTTATTATTGTAATTCTCATGTTTGTAACACGTTACATTGTTACTCGTCTTATTTAATTAATTTAATTTGATAAATTAATTCATTAAATTTACAATCAGTCCTGAGGGCGCCTTGAGTTTTCGTGTGCCTGCATCTACTCGCTGAGCTACAGTGTCGAAGGCACGTTGCCTTACCCGCAAAGAGTAGGTGGAGGCACCCGAACATTGAAGGACCTTATGGCAAAAACACCTTGGCTCACTGTCTGGACACATCCCCGAGAGACAGTCGCAGCCATTGCTGCGAAAAATCCAAAGCAAGAGCTCTGGTGGCTCTCTGCGATTTATGGATTTTCCAGCGTGCTCAACTCCTTTCAATCACTCCTCATCGGCCAGCATGTCCACATTTTCCTCATTTTCCTTTTAGCCGCAGCGCTCAGCCCTCTTTGGGGCTATGTCAGCATCTCCGTTTGGAGCTGGATTGTCGCTTTAACGGGGAAATGGCTCAAAGGCGCCGGCGATTTTCAAACGGTTCGATGCGCTTACGCCTGGTCGTGCGTACCACTTCTAATCAACATCCCCCTCTGGAGCATCCTTTTTGTTCTCTTCGGTAGTTCTCTCTTCACCAATTTCACCGAACCGCAGCTCCTAACTCAGATCCAAGTTACCTGCCTCTTCCTCATCCTCCTCGCACGTGTCGTCGCTGTCATCTGGTCGCTGGTTATTTACATCAACGCTCTTGCTGCCGTGCAGCAATTTTCTATCCTACGGGCCATTGGCAACATCCTTTCCGCTGGAGCCCTCGTTTTCGCCGTCTTCTATCTCTTTTTCTACCTCTTCAACCTCATCGTCCAGCCGATGCCCCAGCCAACATCTCTTTTGATAGATTTAAACCTTTCTCAAACCCTGAGGTACCTATGACCCTCTCCAAACCAATTTTAAAAAAGTTCGGCATCTGGTGCCTCGCCATTGGCCTCTTTGCCGCTCATATCCTCATCCGCTCCGTCGCTCATGCCGACGCGCCGATGCCCAGCTCTGCGCACAATTGCCGCATCATGTTCCCCAGCTCTCCCCAACACGTGCAGCAATCGATCCGCCTCTCCGCCGAAGGCCACACCCTCGTTTACGACCTCTACCTCGCGCCTCTCAACAACAATACCCTCTGCCTGCTCCTCGTTGCTACCTACCCAAGCCCGCTCACCCCTGGTAACGAAACCGCTGCTCTCGAAGCCCTTCTCCAAGGACTCCTCAACCACAACCCAGAAAATACCCTTGCCTTTGCCAACGCCACCTCTCACAAATCGCATCCCGCTCTCGACTTCCTGATCCAGTCTTCCAACTCCTACTTCCGCGCCTTCTCTGTGATGGTCGGCAATAAACTCTACCTGATCGCTATGGAAGGACACGAAGTCGCTCCAAATGAAGCGCAATTCAGTCAGTTTGTGAAAACGTTTGGACTTGGGAATTAAAAGACAAAAGCAGTCGGGTGAGAGCCCGATTGCTTAGTTCTAGGTTTAATCGTATTCGCCATGATGAGTCAGATACTCCTCAATTCGCTCTTTGAGGAGCCCTCTGAAGGTGGGGCTTTCGAACTCGTGGTCGAAGGTTGAGGCCTCCGGATGGGGGTCTAGCCGGACTAGCTGTTGATAGAGATCCATTCCCTTCGTGGGCGCTGTTTCTCCCCAAAAAAAGGCCTCTCCCAGCGGTACGGGGTCATTCTTGCTCGCGTAGTTGAACGACTTGTAGCACAGCTCTGTCGGAACGATTGCTGCGGGTGCAATCGCCACCACAATGATCCGCTGCCGGATTTCCTCTGGCAGATCTTTCAACGCATTCCTCGTATGGATGGCCCCCTGGCTGTGGCAGAAATGCAAATACTTGGCCTTTGGATTATCTTTATTTGCCTCGTGGAAGGCTGTCCACCTCTCGACCAGCTCTTTGCTCATCGCCGACGAATGGCCTAAATAATTGGCGCAAAAGATCTCCGCGATATCGATGATCGGCCCGAACGAGCAGTTGAAGACCCACTCCACTTCATGCCCCTCTGCCAGGCACTTCAGATAGGCCGCCATGTGATCAGCCTCTTCCTTCGACGTATTCATCCCATTGATTCCACCGATCCGCTCGGTTCCCGATTGATGGGTGTCCCCCGTAGTACAAGCCGAATCGGCCATCCCGCGACA
>JAGWKU010000111.1 GCA_028873375.1 Verrucomicrobiota bacterium | reverse complement strand
ACCACCTGGCGAACCAAACTCGATCTAGAGAAAGTAGAGGTACTTTATCTCTTTGGATTGGGCGATGGTTCTGCCTATGCTCATTTGAGGGAATGGCTCCACGCAGATTCGTCGCGTCGGCTCGTTATTTTCGAAGAGGATTTGGGCGTCATTGCCGCCTTGTTTCAGACGGAAGCCCCATGGCTTTTCGATGAACAGATCGAACTCGATGTATTGCAGGAATTAGACGAATGGGCTGAACGCTACCCAGCTAAACGGGTTGAGGCCATTGCATTGCCCAGTTTTTCTCAAGCGCGCTTTCGTCGCCTGCGTCTCGATCTATTGCGCAAGACAGCTCTCTCTCACGCTCTTTTCCTCGATCGACTTCATGGTTACCAGCCATTTGAAAACTTTGTTCGCAATGTCCCCCGCATCCAAGGCGCTTTTTATGGGAATGCTCTTAAAAGTCGCTTTGCCGATCTACCGGCGATTGTGTGTGGCGCTGGACCCTCGCTTCAAAAAGCCATTCCACTTTTAAAAGAGTATGATGGACGAGCTCTTGTCATTGCCGGTGGCTCAACGCTTGCCGCTCTCAGTTCAGCTGGCTACGTGCCCCATTTTGGCGTTGCGATCGATCCCAATCTCGAGGAGTACCGCCGCTTCCGCAACAGTTTTTGCTTTGAATGCCCTCTCCTCTTTTCGACCCGCGTTTTCCCCGCTATTTTTCGCACTTGCAGCGGCCCCTTTGGTTACCTCCGCTCTGGCATCGGCGGCGCGCCAGAACTCTGGCTTGAAGAGGAGCTCCAGCTCACCGACCCTCTTCTCGGCGAACACCTCTCCGACGAAGCCGTTTCAGTGACGGCGATTTGTCTCGCTTTTGCTGAGCACATCGGCTGCAAGACCATTCTCCTGAGCGGCGTCGATCTCGCCTACACGGGTGGCCAGCGCTACGCCTCTGGCGTCTCCGAAGAGACCACTCTCTTCGCAGAGATCGAAGCCGAGAAAGGTGCCGCCGACCGCATTATCCGGAGAAAAGACAAGCAAGGGCGTCCTGTCCACACGGCCGTCCGCTGGCTCATGGAAGCAGCGAGCCTCTCTCACTACGCGAAAAAGCATCCCGACATTCGGTGGATCAACACGACGAGCGGCGGCCTTCCCATCGATGGATTTGAAGAGCTCCCTCTCTCCGAGGAATTTTTCCTGCCCGAGCCTCAAGATCTCCGTCAGCGAATCGCTAACGAAATTATTCGTTGTCCGATGCCACAACCTGAAAAGGATTTGCTCGCCGAATTGAAAGAGAGTCTCGAACGGGTGATCGCTCATCTCGAAATCCTCGCGGGAAAAAAGAAAGGCTCAAGTGCCCTCGCAGAATACGAACTCCAAGAAGAGCTCGCTACTTCCATTCTCTTTTACGACATGCCAAAAGTACTCGCGCAAGCGCTCCGCCGAAACAAATCGCTTTGCCGTTGGGAACTCTATTTAGACACCGCAAGAAAATACAACCAGATGTTCATTTAAAATCGAAAAAAATTCACCACAGAGACTCAGGGAAGAGGGAGATTTCACAGAGAACAAAGATATTTTTCTCTGTGAAATCTCCCTCTTCTCTGAGTCTCTGTGGTGAATTTTTTCGGCTTTACATTTCTTCGGCGGAGCCGACGCCGTATTCGTGGAGCTTGTTGCGGAGCGTGCGGATGCTGATGTCGAGAAGGGAAGCCGTTTTGGTTCGATTTTGCCCTTGCGCTTCGAGTGTTTCGAGGATGAGCCGCTTTTCGAGTTGGTGGAGAGTGAGGCCGATCGGGAGCGAGCCGATGGGTTTGGTGGGGAGGGCGGGAGCGTCGAGATAGAGGTGATCGGCGTCGATGGTGGAGTGGAAGTCGAGGACGACGGTCCGCTCGATGATGTTGGCGAGCTCACGGACGTTGCCGGGCCAGTGGTAGGCGAGGAGTTTCTGGATCGCTCGGTCAGTGAAAGGTTTGATTGGCTTGTGGTTCTCCGCGCAGAACTTGCGGACGAAGTGCTCGGCGAGGGGGAGAATATCTTCTGGACGCTGCCGGAGAGAAGGTAAGTGGACGGGGACGACGTTGAGCCGGTAATAGAGGTCTTCGCGAAAGACTTTTGATTCGATCGCTTCGAGCATATTGCGGTTTGAAGTGGCCAGAAGGCGGGCATTGACTTTGATGCTGCGAGTGGAGCCGAGACGCTCGAATTCTTGCTCTTGGATGGCTCGGAGAAGTTTGGCCTGGAGATTGAGCGGGATTTCGGTCACCTCATCGAGGAGGAGAGTCCCTTTGTCGGCGAGCTCGAAGCGGCCGATTTTCCGGGCCAGCGCGCCGGTGAAGGCGCCCCGTTCATGGCCGAAAAATTCTGATTCAATGAGAGCTTCGGGGATGGCGGCACAATTGACTTTGATGAAGGGCTGACCCGTGCGAGTAGAGAGGCGATGGATGGCGGCAGCAATGACCTCTTTGCCAGTGCCCGATTCACCGGTGATGAAGACGTTGGCCTGGCTCTTGGCGATTTTGGCGAGGTCGGCGACGATTTTCTTCATCGGTGCGCTATTGGCGACGAGTTCGGGACATTTAGAGAGGGCGTGTTCTTCGCGGAGGAAGCTGTTTTCTTTCAGGAGACGAGAGTGCTCTTCGGCTTTCTGGAGGGCGGTTTCGAGTGCGTCGGGAGAAAAGGGCTTGATGAGGAAGTTGTGAGCGCCGAGCTTCATCGCTTCGACCGCCGTTTCGATGCTCCCGTAAGCCGTAGCGAGGATGACGAGCATTTGCGGGGCAATTGTCTGCGCTGCTTTTAAAACATCGAGGCCCCCTTTGCCGGGCATTTTCAGATCGGAAAGGACGAGATCAAACGATTCTTCTTCGAGTTTGCGGATCGCCTCATTTCCATCACAAGCGAGAGTCACCTCTTTCCCGAGCCGCTTGAGCGTCTCGGCGATGAAGTTGCGCATGAGAGGTTCGTCGTCGGCGACTAAAATCTTTTCAATCATAATTACCTTTTCAACGGAAGAATGATGGTGAATGCACTGCCGCGCCCCGGCGCTGAGCGAACATCGATCAGACCACCGTGCGCTTGAACAATTTTTTGCGTTTCGACAAGGCCGATTCCATTGCCTGTTTGCTTTGTCGTAAAGAAAGGGGCAAAGAGGGCGGAGAGTTGCTCTTCGTTCATCCCAACGCCGGTGTCGGAGATGACGATTTGGCAAGAGGCGTCGACTTTCAAGAGTGAGATGGTGAGCGTTCCCCCTTGCGGCATCGCCTGCCAGCCATTGACGAGCAGATTGAGCAGTGCGCTTTTCAGCGCATTGGGATCAAAGGGAGCCAAGAGGGGTTCTTCGGCGAGGTGGAGCTGCAACTTCACATTGGAGGGGAAAGCAGGGTCGACTTTGATGAACTTCGCGAGCTGCTTGATGTGGAAGCTTAAGTCGAGCGTTTGCGGCACGATATGGGTCGGCCGAGTATATTGAAGCACAGTGGTCACCAGTTTTTCTAGCGCTTTTGTCCCTTCGATCACTTGCGCCGCCATCTCTTGGAGATGGGGCTCATGGACCAAATCGCGGTGGAGCAGCGTCGCAAAGCCTCGGATGCCGCCGAGAGGATTGCGGATTTCATGAGCGACTTGGGCGGCCATTTCTCCCAGCTCTTTCATTCGGTCTGCCCGAGCTGCCCCTTGTTGGAGCTTTTGCCGCTCTGTGATGTCTCGGAAGAGTAAGATGAGCCCATGCTGGTGTTTAGGTCCCTCGTACAAGAACGAAGTGGAGATCTCGAGCTCTTTTCCCTCCGTGACGTAGCTCTTATAGAGAAGGCGGTGGGAAATGCCAAAGCGAAGCGCTTCGCGCATCGAGAAACCGAAGTAGTCGTCGGGAAAAATCTCCCAAAACCGCTTGAAGGCGAGCCCCTCTTTGTTCAATATCTTGTGGGCGGCGTCATTGGCCACGGCAATGAGCCCGGTCAAGTCGATGAATAAAATTGCGTCAGATATTTTTTGAAGTAGCGCTCCTAGAAAATGGGTCGCCCGGCTCGCTTGCTCGGCTCTGACCCCCAATTCTTGATTGACATGGTCGAACCGCTCTTGTAACTTAGCATAAGCCATTTTGAGCCGAGTTGCTTCTTCAGAGCAAACCTCGGCCATGCGCTGAAGTTCTAGGAGCTTGTTTTCGGACATGACGGCATCCCTCATCCGGACTATACTTATTTGCCAATTAATCTCTATCCTTTGCTCATGCTCAGGACTAGAACGTTCTGAGCAAGAAAAGCTTCGCCGTCAAAACTGCAAAGCCGAGTACATCTATAGGGGTCCGAGCGATATCTTCTATCCCATTGGTACTCCTGAACATACAGCTCGAACTCCCTATCCCTGGGAGACGGAGGCCCACCTCCCTCGGATTACCAAAGAGTTCTTCCGGTGTAAAGGAAACCCCCTCAACGTCTCCCTCCTGGACGCCTCCAACCCCGAACAACCCACACCTCTCGCCGACTGTGACAGCACCCATCACGGCCTTCCTATCTTCAGCAATAAGGAAGGGGTCTATCCTGTCCTGCCCGAGCTTCTCAACTACCTTCAAAAAAAGACCGGCCGCCGTGTGATCATCACTTGCGGTCACCGCTGTCCGGTCCACAACCTTTATGCTGACCCCTCCAAAGACAACCGCGCCTCGAAGCACCAGATTGGCGCCGAAGTCGACTTTTACATCCAAGGAATGGAAGATCAGCCCCTCGAGGTGATAGGCCTTCTTATGCAATATTATCAAGAGCATCCCAGCTTCAAGAGCCACAAAGACTGGACTACTTTTCAGCGCTACGACAAGGCCGATGCGCACACAGCGGTCCAGCCCTGGTTCAACAAGGAAATTTTTATTAAGCTCTATCAGAAAGAAGAAGGGCGGGACATTGACAATCACCATCCTTATCCTTACCTCTCTATTCAAGTCCGATTTGACCGGGACAAGAAGGAGAAGGTTCTTTTCGACTACGAGAAAGCGACCAAAGGTTATCCAAGAACTTGAATCAAAAGATTCAAAGGTTTAAAATAAGAGCCTTTATATTTTATGCCGGTGTGGCGAAATTGGTAGACGCGGTAGACTCAAAATCTACTTCTAGCAATAGAGTGCTGGTTCGAGTCCGGTCACCGGCAACAACAAAAAAGGGAAGGCATCAGCCTTCCCTTTTTTGTTGTTGCCGGGGAAAAAACGGTCCGGGGGACCGTTTTTAGGGCTCGAAGTGAGCAGCTCTGCTGCGAACCGGGGCCCGAGGTGACGAGCGTTTCGCTCGCCGAGGGTGAGTCA
>JAGWKU010000110.1 GCA_028873375.1 Verrucomicrobiota bacterium | reverse complement strand
TCAAGAATCGGGAGATGGCAAGGAGGCTCCCGCGGAATACCCCTCTGGAGCGAGCGACCATTGCGTCTCGCAAGGCGCGAGTGAAGAGGGGTATTCCGCAGGAAAAGCCGACGATGCCAGCTCTCGGTTCTTGAATCACGAGCGGTATATCTTTGAGATCGACCGGGAGCATATTTCTGACGAACCGAACTGCAGCAACCCGTTCATCGGTTTTAGGAGTTGGCGTATCCATTTCTTTTATCCGAAAGTTTGTCGGCCGAGACGTCGGCGAGCGATTCAAAGTGGACGACCCCTTCTGAGGCCATTTCGAACAGAGGATGATGCGAGGGACAGACGAGGATAGGCAAGGCGGGGGTTTGTCTGAGCGCACGTAAGCCTCGAATGCTGTCTTCGAAACCGATGATCCGATCGCCCGCCTTGCCATGGAGCTGGATCGCCCGGAGGTAACACTCGGGATCGGGTTTTGGCTTTTCATATTCTTCGCGCGTGATCCAATGAGGGATCGTCTGCAGCGGCTTTAAATGTCTACGCACCACTTCAATTTGTTCTCGCAAACTATGCGTCACAACACAGCGGCAGATGTTGGCCTTTTGCAAAGCTGCGAGGAGTTCTGCTGCACCTGGCATCATCTCGATTTTGCCTGCGCTGATGAGTTCAAAATAGGCCTTCTTCTTCTCTGCATAAAGCTGCGGCCAATCGGCAGCCAATGCTGGCACTTCAGCGCACATCGCCTCTTTGAGCGCCGTCGAATTGAGATGGGCCAGTTCGCAAAAGCGGTTGAAATTCCAACTGAGATCCATGCCACGCATAGCGAGGACATTGACATAGGCTTGGTAGTGGAGTCGCTCGGTGTTGACGAGCAATCCGTCGAAGTCGAAGAGAAAGAGTTGAAAATCGTGTATCCATTTCATACAGATGCGTATATCATATGGAAAAGTGAGGTAACTATGAAGAAAAATATTGGAACTCCAGATCGTCTTTTTCGTCTCGCCATCGCAATTGGTCTTTTGATCTACGCCTACATGGGACAAAGCTGGATCGCACTCGCCGCCTCGCTCTTTGTCTTCTTCGAAGCAGCCATGAGCTGGTGTGTCCTCTACCAGTTATTGGGAAAGAACAGTTGCCCCCGCAAGTAAATTCTTGACTCTTACATAAGAGAAATTTAAACTCCCCTGACTCATTTGGAGGGAGTTATGAATATTATCGAAGCACCGTTTAACTTAACGGGTAAAATCGTCGTAGACACATTTGATACGGTTGGAAATGTACTCGGCATTTCGGATTCCGATCATCATCATAACGGCCACCATGGTCATCATCACTGCGTCGATCCAGTACAAGCAGCGATGTTAGCTCAGCAACAACGTCTCTTGGAACAACAGGAGCGACAAGCTGCGGCAGACAGGAAAGCGCAAGAGGATCGAGAAAATAGAGCCTTTGTCGAGGACAAAAACAGAGAGGGAATGGCTTTTCTCCAACGAAAAGATGGGCCAAAGGCCTTGATTCAATTCAAGGCCGCTTTATCGAGAGACCGGTATAACGTCGAAGCAATCAGTGGGGCACGATTAGCGTACGAGCTGATTGGCGATACCCATGCGAAAGCGGGAGATATGGGCGCAGCGTTGAATGTATATGCCCAGGCCGGGGCAGAGACAAAAATACAAAAAATTGTAGCCCAAGTTTTGAAGCAACATGAACAAGCTGAAACCGACGCGGATACTAAACTGCAGCTCTCTTCAATAGAAGAAGTAGATACAGCGCTCGCTAACTATCAAATGATCAAAAGAGAGTTGTCGAAGTTAAAAAAAGTGGAAGATTATTGCCCCGCTCTTTCCCAGAAGCTGGCAGAACTCAAACAGAAAATTCAGCATGCTGAAGGGAAAAAGCAGAAACTCCGAGGAATCACATTAGCGAGCAAAACAAACGAGCAGTTTCAAAAGTTCTCAAAAAAATTTGACGGAATTTTTGGCACCACAGCAGAACTCAAGCTATTTCCCTCGCGAGAAGTAGCGGAACAATACATTGAGCAAATAGAGGATATCAGACGAGGATATCTGGAGGCTTTTAACCTCTTTGGAAAACCGTTCGAAGCTGAAAGGTATCAAGACCTACAAACTCTCTCGAAAAATCTGGAGAAAAAAAAGACGGAACTGAAGATCGACGAGCTCAAAATAGCGATGGCGCAGGCGAGCAACTCTCTAAATCATCATTCATTGAGAGATGAACACGACCTACAGCCGATCATTCAAGCTTGCGACCTTTGGATCAATTCTTGCAAAGAGCTCCTTCGCCTCTCCCCTGATCTCAAGCAAGGGCATAAAGAAATGCAGGAAAAAATATCGACCCTTCGAGGGAAAGTCGAAATGCTACAGTGGCGCATGAAGAGCCTGTCTAGCGATTTGTACATCGAACTTATCAACCCGATCATTCAAATCTCTAACTCTGACGGTTCTCTTTCAGCAGAAGCAGAAGCTTCTTTGCGAGAAGAACTGAAGGGATTTTCCGACAACGCCGCTCTTCGAAAGCAGTGGCTCTCGTTGACTCCAGAGGGAGTCCGATCGGTGCAAACGAAGATCCAACATTTCTTTACTCCCTTCGTAAAAAAAAGCGGATTGTGTTGTTTCGGGAGTAGTTACAAAGTGAAGTCTCACATTCCCCTTTCCCTCGAGATGCTAGAAGAATGGCTGAATCAAGCAGAGAGGAACTATAAAACAGAGCTAGACATCCCACAATTGCTCGGTATCGCTCCTCCTGCCTACTCCTCTTCCGAGACTCTAACCGCGCTTCCTCCTCCTTATGCAACATATCAAACGGTAGATGATCTTTCCTCTTTCCAAAATAACTCCGATTTTGATACGGTGCAAAAGCTTAATAAGACGTAATAGTTAGGCGACTTAATATTTATAAAAATATATTATTACATTTTAACACTTAAATATTGAGGTGTATCATGACAAAATACGAAGGGTCCTCTCTGGGCCGCTTTTTGGAAACACTGCTTCGCCATTTGTATAGTGCGGAAAACCAAACATTCGATCAGTTGGCTGTCGCGATTGAAAATGCATCCCTCAGCAAGCTGAAAGATGCATTCAATCACCATCGAAAAGAGACAGCGCATCAAATCGAGCGTCTGAAGAAGGTGTTTAAGTTGCTCGAATTAGACATCAATAAGACGAAAGTCGGCGAAGCAGAAGGCCTTCTCGAGAAAGGAAAAGAAGTGGTCAGAAGTTTAGCGACCATGAGCTTTGTCGGGAAAAGCCAAGGCATGGAAGGGTTGATCGAAGAACAAAGCGATTTCTTCGATACCTTCGCCAACACCGAGTTGCACGACCTTGCTTTGGCCATTGGAGGGCAAGCGATCGAAGCGGCAGAGATCGCTGCCTACAACCTCGTCTGTCGGCTTGCAGAAGAAGCCGAGCAACCAGAGGTCCTCAAGTTGCTTGAGGAATCTCTCGAGGAAGAAAAGCGAGCCCACGAAACATTTAGTCAAATTGCGGAAGAGGAATTAAAAAACCGAAGCGCAGCTTAAGTGTTCCCGTGTGTTCTAGCCCAGGAAAGAGAGCCTTTCCTGGGCTTTTTTATTCCTCTTTATTGATCTTACGAGAAAGAATTTGCTCTACAAGTCGCCTTTTTTCTCTATGAATGGAGGCACAATTTCTCTGAAATTCAAACAAAGCAAGTGCTGGGAAGCGAGCATAGAGCTCTAGACGCTTCATGGTATCTTTCCCCGAAGTCTGGCCGTGTTCAATAGAGATAAGCGTTTTTTCCGTAATTGAAAATCCAATGGAAAATTCCTTCGTCGTTAACTGCAATTCTTGCCTGAATTTTTTCAGGTCTTCGACAGAAAATGTGCTCTGTCGCTTACTCTCAAATATAAAAGAAGAAGGACCTCTCTTTCCAATGGTGGTCAGAAGAATAAATGGATCTGCTTCATTTACATCGATCCCTTCTGCTGCACAGTAATCTTTATAGGCAGGATTTTCTCGAGAGGGGATCCGATCAACGAAAGATTCAAAGAGCTTTTTCGAGATAAATTTTTTTCGGCCGAGAGGGAGTTCTGGCCCTAAAGGGATTAATTTTAACCGTAAATAGTTTTTGTCATATTGAAAGACATAAGCTTCTTCTTTGGAATGATAGGTTAGCTCACCTACTAATTTTCGACTTTTCCGTCTTTCCAAATAAACAAGAACGGCAGAAATTTTACCGGTGGGGTAGTTCATACATTTCAACCGCTTTTTTAAGTTCTTGGTACCTTCTCAGAACAAGATTCCAAAATGCCTGCTTCCGCATATTAGAAATGAAGCTATTGGATATTTTGTCTTTTATCACACTTAAATCTATTGAAAGCAAAAATTCACTTACTACTGATGAATAACCAAATTGGTAAAAATCCGTGACATATTCCTGCATTTTGGGTTCTGAAGAGGTTGTTGTATGTATTTTGCCACAAGGTTCTAGGATTGCTTTCAATAACCACTCCTCTTCCATTCCTAAAGAGGAAGGATTATCATAAAAAGGAGCAAGAAATTTCCGCTTGGGAGTATGAACCAAGGCCAAATTCCTTCCATGCCGATCGTGATTTCCTATGAGCATGTCAAAGAGGCAGAGCCTTATAAATTGCTCAATACCTAAGAGGTCTCCTGTTTGTCTTGAAATGACCTCCATTACATTTTTTAAATTAAAAGACTTCTCCTCCATGAACCGATACAAATGCACTAAGTTTGCATCAGCATATTGTTCCATGAAGTTTTTCGAAATAAACGCTTCGCTATGGCCTTCCAATTTAATGAGGTAAAAATCGGGAACAGGCAATTTCAAAATCCTAGCTATTTGATTACATAAAAATTCCATCGCAGGAAGATCTCGATAGGGCTCTTGGCGGACCTTGACAAGATAGCCAGATCCTCCTAAGCGAGCAGAATACTTCTTAAACTTCCCATGAAAAAAACTGGAGTTCAAATGAGCAAACGGATCTTCACTATTTCCCGCTGTCTTCATCGTTAAACTGAATTGGACTTCTGTTCCAAACCATTCAAAAAAGCATTCCTTATGCAATCCATGCACCTGCTCTTTTTCTAGGCTTTTTAGACACTTAAAACATCTCACTGAACCCCCTCCTAAGTTTTACTGTAAGTTTACATCATTTCATATTTACTGTAAACTTACAGCAATATAAATTTGACGCATCGCGCAGAAAGAAAAGAACTTAAACATCTTATACTGAGAATGCTATAATATAGAAGAGGGCGGGGTCGGACGTTGTCCGACTCCGCCTAGCGGGAGAGCGCGAGAGGGCAGCCGCCCTCTCGC
>JAGWKU010000109.1 GCA_028873375.1 Verrucomicrobiota bacterium | reverse complement strand
CAAGAATCGGGAGATGGCAAGGAGGCTCCCGCGGAATACCCCTCTGGAGCGAGCGACCATTGCGTCTCGCAAGGCGCGAGTGAAGAGGGGTATTCCCCGGGAAAAGCCGACGATGCCAGCTCTCGGTTCTTGAATCACGAGCGGTATATCCAGATTGGGATAAATTAGATTCAAGACAGCGGGAAGCTTTAATTAATAAAAAATGGCCAGCAGAAATCAAAGTGTACGAAGAACAAAATATGAAGAGGGAAGTTCAAGAGGAAGTGTTCTCATGTGGTCCCTGATCGATCAACTTGTACAGCAAGGAGTCACCGATTTTTTCCTGGCCTCCGGTTCTCGCAGCACACCCCTCGTCCTCGCCGCCGCGCACCACAAAAAAGCGCGCATCCACCGCCACTTCGATGAGCGAGGCCTCGCCTTTTATGCTCTCGGCGCAGCGCTCGCCAAAGAGGCGCCCGTCGCCATCATCGCCACCTCAGGCACTGCGATCGGAAATCTCCTCCCCGCCGTTATGGAAGCGCACCACGCTTCTGCACCTCTAATTCTCCTCACCGCAGACCGCCCCGCGGAACTGCGTGAAACATGTGCCAATCAAACGACCGACCAAGTGAAGATGTTTCAACCCTTTGTCCGGTGGCAATTCGACTTCGAGCCGAGCATGCCTGAAATGGCCATCCGCTCACAAGCAGCTCATGCCGTCTTTCGCGCCATGTCGGGCCCCGTCCACCTCAACTGCCCCTTGCGCGAACCGCTCTATCCCTTCGAAACAGGCGCCGAAGGCCGAAAAATACCACTCCATCTCGGAACTCTGAGTGCACAGCAACAGAGAAAACTTCCATCTCGCGGCGTTATCTTCCTCGGCCGCCTCCCCAAACGCTCCGATCTATCCGCCGTCTTGGCACTCGCTCATCGCCTCCAGTGGCCCGTCTGCGCCGATATTCTATCGAACGCCCGCCTTACACCCACGGAAGAACAACTTCGCGCATTCCACTGGCTTGAACCATCTCCTCTCGACTGCATTCTCCACTTTGGCGAGCGGATGACCTCGAAGCGACTTCTCAACTGGAAAGCGACCGAATACATCCACGTCTCTCCTCATACCAGTTGGTTCGACCCAGCCCAACAACTGACCGAACGTTTTCACTCCGACATCCCCGCCGCCTGCGCCCTCTTCGACGCCGAACCCGATTCTACCTGGCTGCCCCGCTGGAAAGAGCTCGATCGAGAACTCACAAATCGCATTGCCCCCCTCTTTGTCCCCGGCTCGGAGAGTTCTTTTTTTCACTCTCTTTCAAACCTTCCTCTCCGCGGATGGAACTTTTTCTTAGGCACTAGCATGCCGGTACGCGAAGCCGATTGGTTTTTCCATCCACCTCACGGCCGCGCCTTTTTCAGCAATCGAGGCCTCTCTGGCATCGACGGAAACATCGCCACCGCCGCAGGCCTCGCCCAAACCGCTCCCGTCCTCGCCCTCGTCGGCGACCTCACTGCCCTCCACGACCTCAACTCCCTTTCTCTCCTCAAATCCTCTCCTCACCCCATCGTCCTCCTCATCTCCAACAACGGCGGCGGCGGCATTTTTTCCCACCTCGCCATCTCGCGCGATCCCCGCTTTGAAGAACTCTTTGCATTCCAGCACAATTTTACCTTCGCAGGCGCTGCCCACATGTTTGGCCTCCCTTATGAACGAGACATCCAAACCGCGATCGAGAAAAAACATTCCTGCATCATCGAGTGGACCAACTCGCGGGCCGACAATCACCGTTTTCATGCTTTATTAAATTCCTTAATACGAGCATCTTACACACACGGTTGACTGTTATTGGATCAGACCCTAAAATAGCCCATATGTGGATTCAAAGAGATTTGTTAAAATTTTTACAGTCTAGACGGACCTCCTCTCTGCCCGTCAAGGTCTTGCGAGGCCCTCGCCAAGTGGGCAAAACATCGCTGCTCAACCATCTGGGGACCCATAAACTCGTTCTTTTCGACGATTTAGGGATTCGAAGCATGGCAGAGACTCACCCCGCCCTCTTTTTTGAACAATTTACGGGCCCTCTCATCCTGGACGAAGCAACGCTTGCTCCCCAAATTTTCCCCGAGATCAAGAAGAGAGTCGATTTCGAACGCCGCCGTCATCAGAAAACAGGAGAGCCGGTCACTCTCGATCTCTGGATCACGGGATCGAACCAAACTCTTCTTCAAAATGCGGTGCGAGAATCTCTCGCCGGACGAGCCAATTATTACTTCCTCAATACCCTCTCCATTCATGAATGGATCTCGACTTTCCAAGAAGGGTTTTCCTTAAATGCCTTTTTGATGAGAGGGGGCTGGCCTGAACTCTACGCTTCCCCGAAGTTGAATGCCGTACAATACCTCAACGACTTCATTTCAACATTCATCGAAAAAGACATTGTGAGCGCGGCAGGAATCGAGAAAAAGGCAGCTTTTAGCAAAGCCCTTCAGCTAGCAGCCGGGCGCATTGGACAACTGATGAATGCGTCGGACATCGCTAAAAACGTTGGCGTCGATACAACGACCATCCAAGCATGGCTCGCGCTGTTTGAACAAAACGGGATCTTGCACATTCTTCCTCCCTATTTTACAAATCTCAGCCAACGATTGATCAAAACGCCGAAGATCTACTTTGAAGACACAGGACTTGCGACAAGATTGCAAGGATGGAGTGAATTTGAGCCCCTTTTATTGAGTCCCTACTTTGGCCATTTGCTTGAAAATCTCGCGTTGGGGGAAATCACTCGCTTTTTCCTCAACCGAGGAGAACAACCAGAAATCTATTTTGTTCGCTCTAAAGAGCAAGTTGAAATCGACTTTTTGCTCCAACTTCCCAACCAACGATTCATCGCCATCGAAGTGAAAGCAACTCCCACTGATTTGACTTCGCAACAAATGCATTTACTCGATTCCCTCCAACTCAATATCGTCGATCGATGGATTGTCTCTCCCACTTCCGCTCCCTCTTTTGTAAAAGCCCGTGTCGTAAGTCTAGATCAGATCTTTTCCCAACTCGAACAGCATGTTCCTCGCCCGTTTTGAATTAAAGCCAGGTTCTGCCCCGCCCTGCGTGCTGTTGCACGGTTTTTTGGGCACTTCTAGCGATTGGCAGGCAGTTGCCGAACACCTTCCCCATCGATGCATCGCTGTCGATCTCCCTGGCCACGGACAATCGCCCTTCACTCCCCACTTTTGCAAAGCGCTGCTTGAAACAACAAAGGATCTTCCTTCCTTTCATCTCGTCGGCTATTCAATGGGCGGAAGACTCGCTCTTCAATTTCGCGAAGCCTATCCTGAGCGTGTTACTTCCCTGACCCTTCTCTCCACCCATTTAGGTCTCTTCACTGAAGAAGAACGAACAGCGAGACTCCAGCGCGATCAAGAAATTGCACAGGAAATTTTGCAAAAGCCATTTGACGAGTTTTTGCGCCATTGGTACGATCAATCCCTTTTCAGAACATTGGTAATGAAAATGGATATCAGGCGTCTGCGCCGAGAACAAAACCGCGAAGGATTGGCTCAAGCCCTCCTCGCGTTTAGTTTAGGTCGCCAACAAAGATATGCTCCCAACGCTTGCTGTTTGATCGGCGAGCACGACGAAGCCTATCGACGCCATTATTGCAATGTGCCCCACATCCTCATTCCCAATGCAGGTCACGCAATTCACTTAGAAAACTCAAAACAAGGTGCTCATGAAATTTCCCTGGCAACGAGCCGGTGAATACACCGACATCAAATACGAAAAACTCGACGGCATCGCTAAGATCACGATCAACCGACCCCACGTACGCAACGCCTTTCGCCCCGAAACTGTAAACGAAATGCGCGAAGCATTGAATGACGCGCGCAACGACCCGGAAACCGGCGTCATCATTTTGACGGGCGAAGGAAAAGAAGCTTTTTGTTCAGGCGGCGACCAAAAAATCCGAGGAGATGCAGGCTATAAAGACCAACTCGGCGTCCATCGTCTTAACGTCCTCGACTTCCAACGCGAAATGAGGAGCTGCCCAAAACCGATCATCGCCATGATCGCCGGCTTCGCCATTGGCGGCGGCCACGTGCTCCACGTCCTTTGCGATCTCAGCATTGCCGCCGACAACGCCATCTTTGGACAAACAGGCCCCAAAGTCGGCTCCTTCGACGGCGGCTACGGCTCGAGCTACCTCGCCCGCATCGTCGGACAAAAAAAAGCGCGCGAAATTTGGTTTCTCTGTCGCCAGTACAACGCTCAACAAGCCCTGGAAATGGGACTCGTCAACTGCGTCGTTCCCTATGAACAACTCGAAGAAACCACCGTTCAGTGGGGCCGAGAAATTCTACAACACTCACCCATTGCAATCCGCTGCCTCAAAGCTGCCCTCAACGCCGACTGCGATGGACAAGCAGGACTCCAAGAGCTCGCTGGCAATGCCACAATGCTCTTTTACATGACCGAAGAAGGACAGGAAGGTCGAAATGCATTCAATGAGAAAAGGAAACCCGATTTTGCCCGCTTCCCCAAACGCCCTTGAGGCCCTCTTTTTTGCAGCCCGCCCCAAAACATGGATCGCGGGAGTGAGCCCCGTTTTCATCGGCGCAGCACTTGCTAGTCGAGAAGGTCCCCTCTCAATCCCCCTCTTTCTCTGCACCCTCTTTTTTTCTCTCTTCATCCAAATCGGCACCAATTACGCCAACGACTATTACGACCATCTGAACGGCGTTGACCACGCAGGACGCCAAGGCCCTTCTCGCGCCGTCGCAAGCGGTTGGCTCTCACCCGACGCGATGCGCCTCGCCTTCATCGTCTTTTTTGCCGCCGCTTTCTTCATCAGCCTACCCCTCGTCCTCGAATGCGGCACTTGGGCATTTCTCTTTGTCTTCTCTTCCATCGCCTTTGGCATCCTCTATACAGGAGGGCCTCGCCCTCTTGGCTACTGCGGCCTTGGAGAGCCCCTCGTCCTCCTCTATTTTGGTCCCATTGCCATCCTCGGCACCTACTTCGTCCAACGTCACACCCTTTCCTGGCCCCTCCTCTTCCTCAGCTTTGCTCCCGGCCTTCTTTCCACCGCTGTCCTCATCGCTAACAACCTCCGCGACGAACACACGGACCGCGAAACCGGCAAAAACACCCTCGTCGTCCGCTTCGGCCGTTCCTTTGGCCGCTTCGAATACACCTTTTCCCTCCTTTCCGCCCCCCTCATCGCCCTTCTCTGCGGCTTTTACCTCCCCCTCCTTACCCTTCCCCTCGCCGCCCTTCTCCTCTACCGCGTCTTCACCTACTACACACCCCGCGAAATCCTCTCCCTCCTCCCACAGACCGCCCTCCTCTTCC
>JAGWKU010000108.1 GCA_028873375.1 Verrucomicrobiota bacterium | reverse complement strand
TCCAAAATGTCTCCGGAGGCTAGGCAAATCTATGGCGTATTCGGGCTTAAAAGGATCAAGAGGGTGGTGAAGGTGGTGTAGTGCCTCAATTAAAAATCGGATCATTGATTTTTAGGCACTTAAGAAAAATATCGCGGAAGTCGGGACTAACAACAGCGTCGAAATAAGTTTCGCAAAGATCTGAAGACGGGCGCGAAGAAGTCATTCAATCGCCTCCAGATTAGTGAAAAAAAAAAGCACACCCTGTGGACTTTTCCTGGGGAGATCTTGGAGGAGAAACCTCATTTACAATCGTTTTAAGGTGTAGAGAGGGTTCTATTTTGATCGGTGGAGGGGGGGGAGTTTCATCGACCTTCTGTTCTATTTCGCTGCTATCTTCTCTTTCAATTGTTGGGTGAGGCGGCGCTTCGATTGCAAGGTGATTTCCTCGTCTGGAGGGACTTGAAAAGGGGAGGGCGAACTGAACAGCACTTTGGTTGCCATCCATTATTTTTTCTCCTCCACTTCCCGCGAAAGGAAGAGCACCTACTACTTTTCGGGGGATGGATCGATTTAGGTTGTTGTAATAGGCACGCGCGGTCTTTTGAGTAACCTTAGCAGAGGGGGATACGAAAATAGGCGCCCTTCTATGAGGAATATTTACTTGGGGAGGCACACGTTTATAAGACAGAATAATTTCATCTGTACAAGCTACATATTCAGGGTAGCAATCCAACTCTTTCAGGCGATAGTCTGTAGAAGGAGAAAATACATCTGCAAATAGATCCTTCTTCTTCCATTCGTCCACAACTTTTTGAATACCAGCTAATTGCTGTTTTCTTCTCTCTTGGATCCTTTGTAGATACGCCGCTTGATTGAGGCGTCTAGAGAAAAAGGTTCCCCATTCACTTTTTACTCTAGTTTGTAGAGCGTGCCTTTCACAACCTAATTTGCTTACCAAATTTTCGTAATCCTCATCTGATTGATCTCGAAATTTATGCAATACAATGATTGCATGGCAGCCTACTGGAGGGCGCTCATAACTCAATACGCCAATGGAAATATGATGATAAAGATTCTCGATTTCTAAAACGGAGTTACCATAATCTAAGTGGCTTAATTTGGGGAAAGAATATCTTAAAAAGTGGCCTTCCTTATCCAGCACATTGATATTTCTTTCTCCTTCCGCAACAGGGGCGGTGAGAGCCCTCCGCACAGCCTTCAGAGGCTTGACAATTGCTGGATTCGAGACTTCTCTCAGCAGGGAAAAGTCGAAGATTGTTAACGCAGTATTGCTGTTGCCCACAACTTCTTCATTAGAAATTTGCTCTTCGCTTTCGGTTAAAAGAAGAGGGTGGGCGTTAGTAGTAGGTGAAATGCTCATAAAATCCGCCTGTTTTTAGTTTATTTGTTGTGTATACCGCTCGTGATTCAAGAACCGAGAGCTGGCGTTGTCAGCTTTGCTCGTAGAATGCCGCTCTTCATTCGAGCCTTGCGAGACGCAATGGTCGTTTCCTCCAGAGAGGCATTCTGTGGAAACCTCCTTGCCATCTCCCGATTCTTGAATCACTCTCGGTATATTTTTTATTTTATTGGACCCAAATAATTGATTTATAGCATTAGATAAGAATTGTCTCGTTTTGTAACCTTTATAAATTCTTTGGTCTACTTCTGCTTCTGAATAGGCTCTATTGAAACTTATAAACACATCTACTGTGGCCGATCGAGCCTCAGCTCGGTCTAATTCTTCAATTCCTGTTTGCCTAATGCTTACGTCAGCTGCTGGCCATAAGATGGCCTTTTTTATCGCATCTGTTGAAATATCTCTTCCGTAGCGCAAACGTTCCTCTGCTACTCCTGCAGCTGATTTAGGGATAAAGGCTTTTACACAATTGGTTAGAGTCTTCAACCAAACCTGTTTTATTTGAATACGGATGGCAGGAAGAATAAGGCCTTTTTCAAAAACCCTCATTTCTTTTGTTATCTCAATTCTTCCTTTACTATAATTAGTTTCAGTAATCTCTCCATTTTCTTCATAGGAAAGAGACCTTTCTTGGACAGCTGTTGCAATGTTCTCAGGAGAAGCTTTAGCTAGATCGACATCGGGCATGAATTGAAGATTCTTGTCCTCATCGCTAAGGGGATAAAAATTTAGGCGATAGTCGGAATCTTCATCGATGGTGTGAACTCCTAAATAAGAATTATTTTTTAACTCTTCTATAGAGGGGACATGATCCATAATCTTCGCTTTCTCTGCAGAGCCTCTATCCAGAGTTAGAATCATCCCGATGTCTTTTTTTACTCCTTTTAGTGTTCTTTCGACAATTTGTGCGATGTTCCAGTGGGTAGATCTGTCTTCATTTTCACTATATTGACTGTGGGTAGCATATCTAACGAAGTCTGTACAAACTTGCTCAGAAGAGTGTAGATATACTCGAAGGAGGCCTTGTTCGCTCTTTTCATTGCTTTTTTTCCATAGAGTTAGGGAAGATTTGCAAGTTTTAGTCCAGCTGAGTTTCCCTCGCGAAGAAAGTTGAGGGTCTTCTTCATATAATCGCTCTGTCCACTCCTTTTCAGTTAAAGAGGCTGGAAAGAAAAGTTCTATTTCTCGTCGTTTCAGATCTGTCACTACGTAATAGACGTGCTTCCTCGGTTGCTTAGCAAACATTCTGACTTCTTCATCATGGTGAAGATCTTTACGCACCCATCTTTGAAAACAGAGGCCTATTTCTTCCGTTTTTAAACCTTTAGAAGAGATAATTGTGTTGTTTTCGACCAACTGGAATTCACGCTCTGAATTATTGTAACGCATAGATCTTACTTCTAGATGACTTTCTTCAGATGGTTCCCAGCCAATGAAAGGTAAGTATTTCTTATCAATATTGAATCGTAGCGACATAAAATTCCTATAGGTTTGTTTTAATTTTTATCGGTATATAAAGCCCGCATCGCCGCGAGCTTAGTCTTTCTTTGCTGAGGAGTGGGGAGAGTACTAACTTTTTCCTCTGAAGAGGCTTCTATGGAAATTGTTAATCTTTCCTGATTTCCGTCTGTGTGGAGAATTTTAAGGGCTCTTATTTTAGCACTCTCTTTCTGGGTAGGAAGAGGTGTGGCATGAAGAGTCAGCGCCTCGATAGAAACTTGAGTTGTAGTATTTAATTGGCTTGGAGGTGGAGGAGGCTCTTTGACTTCCCAGTTCTCCTCCAGTTTGTGAACGGGTCCTCGCTCTCCAAAAGGCTGCGCAAAAATGGACAGGGTTTGGGGGGAGTGGGCCGCGTTTTCTGTAGCTAGCTTTCTTTGGCCCTTGAAAAATTCTCGCATGCTTTTTTTGGCCGATTCAATGAGGCCTTTCTTTGCCTTTTCGTCAGCAAAAAAGCCGGAGACTAGGCCGACTCCTTGGTTATCAATGTTGACCAATCGTTTTTGATGGCTCGAGTTTTCACTCAAGAGAAGCTCTTCTGCGCTAGCGAAGATCCGGATGGAGGTGGCTGAAACTTGAGCAATCGTTTTTTGGTGGGTGATTTTTGTGATTTTTTTAGTGGTTGGGGGATCGACTAAGTTAAATCCCAGTGTCTGGTGATTTTCAAAGACTTTAGAGCTGGGAGTGTTTGTTGCGCTGTATTTTTTTCGGTCAAATCGATCGAGGGGGCAATTTTTTAACAATCCACCATCCATAAAGGTTCCAAAGCGAGGGGCGGCTTCAGGTTCCCCTTCTTTAGTTAGTTTAATGTGGAGGGTGTGAGGAGCAAAAACGAGTGGTATGGACATGGAAGCTCGGACGGCATGTGCAATGACTACCTGATCCCATTCGGGATCTTCCGAATTGAAGCATACAATTTTTTCAGGATCGATTTGGGTCGCATAAAAATAGACATGTTTAAATTTCTTCGATTCGAGAAGAGCTCTGTATTCTTCAAATGTGCAATTAGGGATGCCGGTTTTAGCCTGAATGAGCTCTTCGATCCAGGCTAAGAATTTCTCGCCCTTGCAAAGGCCGCCTCTCTTGTACATATCTTTAAAAACAGTCGCTGCGTGTGAATCAGGTTTTTCGGGAGAGTACCACCATGTAAATCCCTTCTTAATGGCTTTGCTACAATCTTTTAAAGAAGTTTCCGAGCCTTTTTTTACCATGGAAGCAAGCCCTGTTAGCAGGCTTTGTTCATTTTGGTATTCATGGTCGAGAAAGTCCTTGAGATCGGTACTTCCTAAAACTTCTTCGAGCTCAGAACCGTTATACCCCAGAGCGACGAGGATAGCTGTGATGGCTCCCGCAGAGGTGCCGGCGACCCTTTTAAGTTCTCTCAGTAGGTCGTGATTCTCCAAAAATTGCTGCACGCCTACATAAGCAATGCCTTTGGGGCCTCCGCCTTTGAATACGAGGTTTTCTGGAGGATAAAACAGATAGATGGGGTGTTCGTGATCAAATCTGCTTTTTATTTTTGCTAATTGATCGTAACGCACGTAAAGAGGAGCCCCTTTTTTGATGAAATGAATAGGAGATAGGTAGTTGCTATCCATCACCTTGAAGTCGCAGCCGAAAAACCAAAGCCATTCTAGGGCCTTTAATTGCTGGCCTATCGCGGCCCAATGGAGGGCTGTTTTCCCTGTACCATCTTTGGCCTCTAAGAAAGCTCCCTCTCTTTGTAGCCGTAGGATTTCTTCTTCATTTCCCGCATAGGCCGCTTGCATGAGGGCAGTATAGGTAGGGTCGTTCGGATTTGGATGAAGGAGGCCTGCATCTATCTGTGAGAGTTGTGGAGGAGTTGCATCATTGGCTCTCATTCGGAAACTTATTTTGCTCAGAATGATAACCGCGAAAAACATCAACAAAACGGTCGTTGCTTTAGCTGCGGTATGCGCAACATTGCAAGTAAAGTCGTCTTTATCCCCGCATATGTGATGAGTAGTAATAGCTGAGCCGAGAGCAATTGCTGTCGCCGTTCCTAAATTGGCGATTCTAAAAGACTCTACTCTAGCTGCTCGAACTTCTTCCAAGACCTCATCGCACTTATCGAGGATTTTGTCTCTTCCCAGATCAAAAGTAGTGCATAGGCGATTCGTTATATCTTTGAAGGTAACGCACGTATATTCGTGCAGCTTTTTCACAGTGGTATGAGCGCTGTTTAATTGACGATCGATAATTTCGTAAGGGCGAGCAAAAATTTTTGTCGCCATCCAGCTGGCGCCTGAAATCGCACTAGAAGCAATAGTCTTAATCATAATTATATCTCTTATACACAACGTGATTCAAAATTTGGGAATTTGGCCAAGCCGGCGGCCAAGATTTCCATCAGGCCGAAGGCCGGCGCGAGAGGGGCTCCCTATTTGTAATAGGGGGCCCTGAACGCGGATGGAAAGGTTGGAATGCCGGCGCAGCCAA
>JAGWKU010000014.1 GCA_028873375.1 Verrucomicrobiota bacterium | reverse complement strand
AACTGCTCGATGAACATCGATCGGGATCTCAATAGCGCTATACTCGAGAAGGCCGCCGGGATGTCGGTCTTAAAAGCTTGTGGAGCTACTCCTTAAGGAGAGCGTTGAAGCAAGAATCTCTCGCCTTTAGGCGAGAGAGGTTCAATGAGAGGATTATTCATGTGCTGACTCCTCCAAACGTAACCGTGCTTGTCGGCTTGCTTGTTGTAATTTCTGACGAAGAATTTCTTTAGATGGCAGCGCTGTAAGATACTCGGCGACATGGATGCCGGCTTTATCCAATTCCAGTAGCTCGATGCACTCGTGGTTTTTACTTGTACAAAGGATCAATCCAATAGGAGATTCTTCACCAGACTGGCGTTCATGCTTGTCGAGCCAGCGCAAGTAGAGTTCCATTTGTCCTTTATATTCGGGCTTGAAGTCGCCAATTTTGAGCTCGATTGCTACCAAACGACGAAGACGTCTATGAAAAAAAAGAAGGTCGAGATGGAAATCGAGATTGCCAACCACAATGCGCTTTTGACGAGCTAAGAAGCTAAAGCCTACGCCAACTTCCAGCAAAAACTGCTCTAGTTCGCGCATGATGGCATCTTCAAGATCTTTCTCAACATAATGATCATCGAGGTTGAGAAATTCGAGAACATAGGGATCGCGGAAGACGAGGTCAGGAGTGAGCTGATCTTTTTTATGTAAGGTATCTAGTTCAATTCTGGCAAGAGCATCAGGTTTCTTGGAAAGGGCCGTGCGCTCAAAGAGCATGGAGTCGATCTTCTTACTTAGGGTGCGGACGTTCCACTTCTCGATACGGCACATTTCAGCATAAAAATCGCGCTTGATAGGGTCTTTAATAGGCATCAGGAGTGTAAAATGAGACCAACTCAATTGTCTCAACAGTGTCGAGAGAATCTGCTCGTCCGGGAACGTCTCACCAAAGTGGATCATTCTACGTAAGTTCTTGTCAGAGAATCCTTTTCCATAGTAATTCATCAATTGTCTCGACACTGTTGAGACAATTTCCTGCCCATATTCAGCTCTTTGATTATTCAAAATTTCTTTGCGTACTTTGTTGCCGATATGCCAGTAAAGCATTGTCAACTTAGAGTTCACTGCTACGGCTATAGATTCTCTAGTCTGGTCTATCATTGAGCGGAGTTCATCAATGAATCCTTGAGGCAAAACAGGGATATTGGATGGCGCTATGGTCGGCATCTCTTGTTTACTCATATGCACTTCCTTTAGAGATCTCTCTGAGAGATGATCACTTATACAGAGACTTTTGTACTAGCAAAAAAAGAAAAGAATTGGCATGCTTTCGCCCTCCTTAAAACCAGGAGATGTTGTATGTCAATGCCACCTAATCCAGTTCCCCCTTCTACTTGTTGTGATAAAGTGGTCTATTATGCCGAGCAGACGAGACCGGGGCGGATGATTGTCATTGCCCTTTTGACTACTGCTTTAGTGGCTTCGCTCTTTATTCCTGAGGAACATTTAAACGGTGCTGCTACGGGCGCAACCTTTTTCTTGCTTCTGCAAAGAATTGCCTCTCATCCTGATTCTATCGTTGCTCAACGATGGGCTCCTAGGCAATGGAGACAGATCCTCACTGGAACCATCATTTTAGCAGGTGCTTATGTTGCAGCTTTTCATCTTCTCAACAATAACCCCAGAGAGACAGCTTTTTTAATACCGAATCAAGCCCATGGCCTATTTCTGCTCACATTTGCCCCCATATTTGCCATGGGGATTACCTATATGGAAAGTTTCTGGCAGCTCTGCGACATGACGGCGGAGTGTCTACAGGAGCGAGTGTTTCGAATTCGTCCAGAGAATTATCGACGGTTGCCTGGCGCGCCACAGAATCAGGGGCCCCATGATCCGGTCTAAATGGGTGGCTTTTTTTCTGTTTGTTTGGGTTGCGTCAACACCGCTGTTTTACTCAGAGGCATCGGCCGAGGTGAGTGAGTGGCGGGCGCCGTGGAAAAAGAAGAAAAAAAAGAAGATCAAGGCGCCACAGAGCCTGGCCATGGACCCTGTCGTGCGGGAAGAGCCAGTGGAGGGGATGAGCGCATCGGTGATTATCCCGTGTGTCGCGAAGCATTTCTCTTGTTTGCGACCTTTGCTCCAGGCGTATGAAGATCAGACAGAACCGCCCGATGAGGTGATTGTTTCGCTTTCAGAGTCAGAGTTGGTGGCGCCATTGGACATCCTCGCTTTGGAGGCAGAACCCTGGTCGTTTGATTTGACGATTTTGCAGCAGGAAGGGAAGCAGTCGGCGGGATTTAATCGAAATGCGGCGGCAGAAGAGGCTACGGGAGATATCATTTTGTGCCAAGATGCCGATGATTGGCCCCATCCGCAACGGGTAGAAATCGTGAAATACTTTTTCAAGTATTACGAGATCGATCACTTGATGCATCAATGGAAGTGGGAGGAGGAGGAGTTTCCAACGTATCGCGATCCTGCGATCATCCCGATCTCCCGTTATGAATCGTATGATGCGGTCAAGCAAGATCTCCCGACGAGGGGGATTCAAGTCCACAATGGGAATGCGTGCATGGCTCGCCATGTGGTCGACAACATTTTGTGGAATGAAGAGTTTATCTCCTATCAAGATGTCTTATTTAGTGAAGATGTGTATCGGCAGTACAAGAACAACGTCATCTTAGAAGCGACTTTGCTGACCTACCGCCAGTACCTCTCCTCCTTTCAATAAATGCAGAATTCAGAGTGCAGAATGCAGAACTAAAGCGCAGAAAGACTTTTCTATCCTGAGGCAGCGGGGGCTTCGCCCGACTGTCTAGTTCTGCATTCTGCACTCTGAATTCTGACTTCTTTTTAGTGTTTTCTCTTAAAAAACTGGATTTCTCGCTCGTGCTGGACTGCAGCAGCGCGGCTATTGAACGTGCCGAGGTTGCGCCGCTTGCCCGTTTGGGGATTCTTTTTGCGAGAATAGAGTCGGTACTTACCGTTTGCTAACTTCCGAATCATCTTTCTTTTCCTCGGTTACACACTCCCAACCGCCGCCGAGCGCTTTGTAGAGAGAGATGAGAGCGGTCAGCTCGGCCGTTTTGCTGTCGAGCTGGGTGAGCTCGGTAGAGACAAGCTGCTGTTCGTTGGTGAGTAGGTTGATGAGGTTGACAAGTCCTTTCAGATGCCGTTCGCGTGTGAGGACGACGACGAAGTTGGTGTGGAGGACGCTTTCGTCGTATTTTTTAGTTGAGATGGCGAGCTCTTGGTAGTTTTTGAGGCTCCCTTCAGCGTCTTGGAGGGCGCTGAGGACGGTTTGTTGGTATTTGGCGGCAGCGGCCGATTGAGATGCTTGGGTAAAGCGGAGGGTGCCAACTTGTTGTCCCCCTTCGAAAATGGGGACGTTGACGTCAGCGCCGTAGGCCCAGGTGCGGCTGCCCCAATTAAAGAGAGAGGGGAGAGCGAGTGATTGGAAGCCGCCATTGGCGAGGAGAGAGACGGTGGGGAAAAAGTTGGCGACGGCGATCCCGACCGCGGCGGTCGCTTCAGCGAGTTGCCGTTCAGCGTATCGAATGTCGGGGCGGCGGCGAAGAAGATCGGATCGGAGGCCGACCGCGATGTTTGCGGGAGGGGTGGGGAGGGGGCGAGTGACGAGGAGGTCGTCGACGAGTGTTTCAGGGGGTTGGCCGATGAGGACGGATAGGGTGTAGATGGAGCGGTAGATCTCGGAATAGACAGTGGGTAGAGCTGCTTTCGCGGCGGCGAGCTGGGCTTCAATTTCTTCCAGATCGAGTTGGTTTGCATAGCCTTTTTCGAGGCTGATCTTGGTGATTTCCGCGTGCTTCGTGAGGAGGTCGATGTTCTTCTGAAGCAGTTCAGCGCGTCGTTGGAAGCTTCGGAGATCGATGTAGTTTTTCGCTACTTCGGCAAAGACCGAGATGAGGATGTCGTTCCGGTGCGCAATAGCACTTTCGATTTGCGCTTCGGCCGCTTCGACTGTGCGGCGGATTTTGCCAAAGACGTCGAGCTCCCACGAGGCGTCGAAGAGGAAGTTAAAGAGGTTTTGAAGTTGGGGAGTTTGAAGGGCAAAGGGGAGTCCTGTTACAGGGGAGGAGGTGTCAGCGCTGTTGCCGGTCGATTGTCCAATGGTAAAAACGGGACCATTTTTACTGAAATAGGTCTTGGTCGCATTGACATCGAGTCCCGCTTGAGGAAAGAAGGACGAGGCGGCGATTTGACGCAGCGCGCGCGCTTGTAAGATATTGGCTTCGGCGGTTTGGATATTGTAGTTGCAGGCGGCCGCTTTTTCGATGTACTGATTGAGCAGATCGTCTTGGAAAGTTTTCCACCACGTTTGAATCGGTTCGCAATTGTTTGCTTGTTCATCACTGGTCCAGGCGTCGGAGACGACAGTATCGGGTGTTTTGTAATCAGGACCGACGGCACAACCAGTGAGAAAGAGGAAGAGGAGGATCGATTTTCTCATCCGAGGCGCCTCCGGAAAAAGAGCCCTGCCGTGCTGAGGGTGAAAAGGGCGATGACCATCATGGGCCATATTTGATCAAAGACATGGCGGGCGGGGAGCGCTTTTAGGAAGAGTCCTTTGGAGAGGATGAGCATGTAACGAAGAGGCATGAGGTAAGTGACCGGCTGGAGCCAGGTGGGCATGTTTTCAATCGGCGTGGCGAAACCGGAGAGGAGGACGGAGGGAAGCATGAAGACGAACGTGCCTAGGAGTGCTTGCTGTTGCGTCGAGCAGAGAGAGGAGATAAAGAGGCCAATCCCGCTGATCGAGGCGACAAAGACGAAAAGGCTGAGAGTGAAGAGGAACAGCGAGCCGGTGAATGGGACGCCCAAAAGTTGCCCCATCGCCCACATGAAGAGCCCTTCGGCGGCTCCAATCAAGATGCCCGGGACAATTTTGCCGACGAGAATTTCAGCGGGAGAAAGAGGGGAGACGAGGAGTTGGTCGAAGGTGCCCATCTCTCGTTCTCGAGCGATCGATTGGGAGGTGACGACGAGACAGGTGAGCATCGAGAGGGTGCCGACGAGACAGGGGATGTTGTACCAGAGATAGATGATGTTGGGATTGAACCAATTGCGAGGAACGAGAGCAGTATTTTGCTGATAGATCTTGGCTTCTCGGGTGAAGTCTGTGTTGTATTGTTGGATGATCTGGTTGGCGTAGTTGGCGAGGATCTGAGTCGTGTTGGATTTCCGTCCATCGCAGATGAGTTGTACGGCGGCCGGTTTTTTTGCATCGAGATTGCGAGAAAACTGTTCGTCGATTGAAACGACGAGGAGCCCTTTTTGCTCGTCGAGGAAAGGGCCGATTTCTTCGGCGCCTTTGAGGTAGGTGATCGTTTTGAACGTCGGGGCGCCATGAAATCGCTGGAGGAGCTCAAAAGCTTGCTCGCCATTGTCACGGTTCAAGACGCCGATCGAAGGAGGTTGGACGTCAAGGGTGGCGGCAAAGGCAAAGATGAGGAGCTGGACGATGGGGGGGAGGAAAATGGACAGACGGCTGCTCGCATCTTGCAAGTCGATCAAAAGCTCTTTCCAAATCAGCGATAAAACTCTCATCCGTTCAACCTCTTGGCTACTTTGCGTGAGATCAGGAAGAGAAGAGCCACCGCCATGAGGAGCATCGTGGCGCTGTTTTTCAGCAGGAGGTCCCATACGTTTCCGACGAGGAAGAGCGTTTGGAGGCTTTGGACGAAATAGCGGGCTGGCAAGAAATAGGTGAGGATTTGAATCCAGAGCGGCATGCTCGAAATTTCAAAGAGAAAGCCAGAGAGGATGTAGGCGGGCAAAAAGCCGATCATCACGGAGATTTGGCATGCGACGATTTGGATTTTGGAGAGGAGCGAGATATAGAGTCCGGTTTCTACGGCGCAAAAAAGAAAACAGGAAGAGACGAAGACGAGGGTGAGCCACGAACCGCGGAACGGGAGTCCATAGAAGACGGTGGAGACAAAGACACAAATCGCCATCGAGATCATTCCCAAAAAGAAGTAGGGGATCGTCTTTCCTCCGACGATTTCCCATTTTCCAACCGGTGTGGAGAGCAATCCTTCCATCGTGCCTCTTTCCCATTCGCGCGAGACGACCAGCGCCGTCAGCAAGGTCCCAATCAACGTCATAATGATTGCCACGGAGCCTGACAAGAGGAAATATCGGCTCTCGAGAGTTTCGTTGTACCAAAAACGGGGTTCGGCGGTGATGAGGGGAAGGCCCTTGAGATCTGAGCTGATCGCCTCTTGCGAGAGCCAATTGGAGAAGGCTCCTTGGACGTAATTTTGGACGAAGTTGGCGGTGTTGGGCTCGCTCCCGTCGGCGATGACTTGGATCGGCGCCGTCTTGCTTGGCTGGCGTCGAAATTCTGAAAAATAAGAGGGGATGACCACGAAACCGCGAATTCGCCCTGCTTCGAGATCTTCGAATACTTCCCGTCGGTCGCGGACGATTTTCACGTCGAAGTAGCGCGAATCGACGAGCGACTTGGCAAAGCTCTGTGCATCGGGAGCCGTGTCTTCCATCACCAGGCCGATTCGGAGGTGATCCAAATCGAGCGAGACGCCAGTGCCATAGAGGAAGAGGAGCAAGATCGGCAGTAAAACGGTGATTAGAATCGCACTTGGATCGCGGATGATCTGGATCGATTCTTTCCGGATGAGGGCGACGACGCGGCGTAAGGGTTCATGGATGAGCGGCATCGAACTCCTCAATCAGTTGGATGAAGGCATCTTCGAGGGTTGGATCGGGGTTCTTTTCACTTTTGGCAAGCTCTTTCAACCGGTCCGGTGTGTCGAGATGGATGATCAAACCTCGGTAGATGAGGGCAATCCGATCGCAGTTTTCAGCCTCATCCATGAAGTGGGTCGAGACGATGATCGTTTTTCCCTTCGCAGTAAGGCTGTTCATCTGCGACCAAAATTGGCGGCGGGAGACCGGGTCCATTCCCGAGGTGGGCTCATCGAGGAACAAGAGATCGGGCCAGTGGAGCACCGCAGTTGCAAGGGCTAGCCGTTGCTTGAATCCGATCGGCAAGGAGTCGGTGAAGAGGGAAGCTTGTTCTTCTAGATCGAACAGGCTCAGCGTCTCGGCAGCTCCCTCGTTATTGGGGTAAATGCCGGCGAAAAATTCGAGGTTTTGTCGCACCGTCAAATTGCCGTAGAGCGAAAATTTTTGCGCCATATAACCGATTTTTGCTCGCGCAACGCCGGGCGCTTTTTGAAGATCATAGCCGCTGACCGACGCTTTTCCTTCGGTTGGTTTCAGGAGGCCGCAGAGCATTTTGAATGTCGTGGACTTGCCAGCTCCGTTGGGACCGAGAAAACCAAAGACCTCTCCTTTTTTCACCGAAAAAGAGATCTTGTTGACCGCCGTGAAAGAGCCAAATCGCTTGACGAGGTCTTTAGCGACGACCGCCTCTCCATCGCCATTGGACAGAGGAGCTGCTTGGCTTAGCTTCGATTCCCCTTTTTTCAGGCCTCCTAAAAGATCGACAAAAGCATCTTCGAGGCGAGGTTTGACCGGCTTTCCATCTTTGAACGAACGATCTTTGGCGACGACTCGGAGTGTATTCCCCTGGATGAGAGCGTCGATCACATCGTCTCTCTTTTCAAGCTGCGTCAGGTGAATCCGTTTTTGGTGAGTCGTGTCTTCAATGCAAAAGACCCGTCCCTCGACCCGGCGTGTCAGTTCACTGGGCGCTCCTTGGAAGAGAAGTTCTCCTTCGTTGAGGAGGAGAATCCGCTGACATTTTTCTGCCTCGTCCAAGTAGGTGGTGCTCCAGAGAACCGATACTCCCTCTTGCAAGAGAGATTGGACGATGCTCCACAATTCGCGGCGTGAAATCGGATCGACCCCGACGCTTGGCTCATCCAAAATGAGAAGGCGAGGGTTTCGGACCAATGCACAAGCAAGGCCCAGTTTTTGTTTCATTCCACCCGAGAGAGCTCCTGCCAGTCGTTTGACAAAAGGAGCCAGTCCCGTGAAGTGGAGGAGCTTTTCATACGTCTTTGCCCTCTTTGCTTCTTCCAAGCCGCGTAGATCGGCGTAGAGGCGTAAGTTCTCCTGCACGCTCAAATCTTCATAGAGTCCGAACCGCTGCGGCATATACGAGGTAAAGAAGCGGATCTTTTCGACATCGCGCACCGTATCGCAGCCGAGTACCTCGATCTGCCCGCTCGTCGGGAGTAAGAGACCCGCGATCAGCCGAAGCAACGTCGTTTTTCCGGCTCCATCAGGACCTACAATCCCCACCATTTCTCCTTCAGGCAAAGAGAGGTTGATCTCTTTCAAAGCGCTATTTTGGGGAGGAAAAACTTGGTTGAGATTTTGGATCCGGATGAGCTCAGTCATGAAGCTTCAACTTCACCGTGACGGGCATTCCCTGCTTCAAACGCCAGTCGGGATTTTCAGCATAGATCCGCAGTCGATAGACGAGATCGGTTCGGAGCTCTGTCGTTTCGACCGTTTTAGGGGTGAATTCCGCCATCGGCGAAATGAAGCCGACGTAGCCTTGGTAGACGGGACTTCCCTTTGTGTCGGTGTAGATTTCGGCTTTCATGCCGTAAGAGATTTTTCCAAGATCTGGTTCTTCGGCAAAGGCGCGGATCCAAACAGGGGAGGCTACTGAGAGCGTGTAGACCGGATCGCTCGGATTGACGACGGTGCCTGGCTCTCGAACTCGCGTTAGAATAACCCCATCGGTCGGCGCGCAGACGGCCGTATAAGACAAGTTATCCTGTTGTACTTGCATTGCGTTCTTGGCGTAGAGCCAATTTGCATATAACTGATCGTAGTTGGCTTGCCCATTATCGACGTCTTCTTGCGAGACGCCACCGACGCCGATCAAGTCTTTGCGGCGATTCAATAAGATTTTGGCGTTGTTGAGAGTGGCTTCGACTGCCTTGACATTGGCTTCCGCTTCGCGCAGTTGCGCATCATAAGGAGTTTTGTCCAATAGGGCGAGCAATTGGCCTGTCTTGACGGCATCGCCTTCTTCAAAGAAGAGCTGTGAGACTTGTCCGGGGATGCGAAACCCAATATCGACTAATCTTACGTCGACATTGCCGTAAAGAACGAGTTCTGACTGTTGTTTTTCAGCTCGAAGAGCAAAATATTCCGCTACAGCCAAGACAGCCATGCAGAGAATAAAAGCGAGAGCTTTGAGGATTGTATTGCGCATTAACTTTCTACATAGACGATAGAAAATAAACGCGACAATATTTTTTTATAAAAAGAATCTAAAGAGGAAAAAAGAGGGGAGAAAAACTCCCCGTCTCAATTAGATAATCGATACTTCAGTGGCTTCTGGGCCTTTACGTCCTGGACCTTCGATGTACTCCACTTTTTGACCTTCGCGGAGTGATCGGGGATCGCCCTTCACGTTATTGGCATGAACGAAGATATCTTTCCCACCGTTGTCTGGTGTGATGAATCCGAAACCTTTTTGAGTATTGAAAAACTTGATAGTGCCTTTTGATTTCACGTAAAACTTCCTTACTTCTTGTTGGTTCTTGAGGTAGTTAGCAGATAAGATAGTTTCTGCAACTCCCCCTTTTACGTCCATTGGAATGATTTCCAGCAAACGCAAAGAAAGACATTGTACACAAGCTGCTCTTTTTCTTCCCTTATTTTCTTAACTCGTTGATAATTAGTTGGGTATATACTTCATTGTGAATTTCTGCATAAGATGGTATTTTTTTGACGATGAAAGTTTTTTTCCTTTCGGCTCTAACTCTTTCACTTTTTGCGGCAGAACCTTTGCCAATCGGCCTCTTCCCGGCGGCCTATAATGCCCCTGCGGCTATTGAGACTGAGCATCGCTGGTTTTTCGATGCTTCCTTCCTCTACTGGTACGTTCAGCAAGAGGGGATGGATCTTGCCATCACCTCGACCATGGAGACGACGGGGGCGAATGTCCTCCTCTTGGCAGCTGATTCTGTGCCTCTCTTTCAGTCATTTCAATACTCCCCTGCTTTTCGAGTGGGGACAGGGTTTCGCTTTGGCTCCGATCAGTGGCTTCTTTCGGCTGACTACACGCGCCTTCGCCAGAAAACACAGACTTCGAGCCGCGCATTTGCCTCAGATTTGTCTCCCGGTACGGGCGTAGGTGAATGGGTGATGACTGGCTGGTATTTGCAAACTGCGACCAGTTCAGGACAGTCGCTGGCAGCGAGCCAAGTCAACTCGAAATGGGTCTTTGGGTTTGATTTGTTCAATCTTTGTCTGAGTCGTCCTTATTACGAAGGGTATCGCTTAACCCTAACTCCCTCTTTTGGTCTCCAAGGTGCTTTGATTCGAGAGCAGATGCATATTACAGCTCGTATAATGAATGCGACGCCGCCTCAACAACCAGTGGTTTCAGCGAATCTCTCTCAATCTTGGGGGCTGGGACCCACTGGCGCACTCCAAAGCCAATGGCTTTTAGGCTATGGTCTTCGTCTGGAAGCCGACTGCAGCGCCAGCTTCCTCTTTACTCAATACAACAAAGTTTCTCATCGGGAAGATCCAGGAAATCTAGGCGATACGCAGGTCGGTGCGAGCCTTTCTTACTATAACTGTCTTCGTTCTCTTGCGCAGGGTGGATTGGGTTTTGGATGGAGTAGCTATTGGAAAAAGCCGAGCTATCACTTCGACTTCTTGGCTACCTACGATTTCACCATTCTTTGGTCACAAAACATGATGCGGGCTCTCGTCGAGCTCAATCGAGTGGGCATTGGCCTTACTCCGCAAAATCTCTATCTCCATGGCTTAACTTTTTCTTCCCGCTTCGACTTCTAATCCCTGAAGAGGCCGCGAAGCGCGGTTATTATTCACCACCGAGCTCACCGAGAACGCCGAGGCCGCGAAGAGCGGCAGAGAAAAAAGATCTCCTCTTTCCTTTTTTTGCGGCGTTTCGATGCCTCGGTGTTTCGGTGAGCTCGGTGGTTAAACTCTAGCCGCGTTGCGCGGCCTTTTGCCCTGTGGTGGGTTAGTGGAGAGTGTCTTTGAAAAAGCGGGTGGCGAAGTCGCCGATTTCTCGATGCAGCTTGGAGCGGTCGTAAGTCGTTTGAAAGCGGGCGGGAAGAAGTTTTTTGCCCATTTCACTGGCCGAGTTGAGAAAAGCAAAGTGAGACACTTCTCGGTTGAGCACTTTGAGTTTCACGGGAACGACATGCTGAATGATAGGATAGGAGTGATCTTTGTGAGGGAGCACTTCGTCATTGATCGCTGAAACAAGGCCAATTGGTACGTCAATTTTTTCCAGCGTAGAAGGGCGATAGACAAAGTTGGCTGGGGCGATTAGGAGGAGAGCCTTGATTCGAGGATCGCGAAAATTTTGTACCGCCGGGGAAAAGTCGACTTGAGAGAGGGCATCCTTGGGAATTTCGGAGAAATGAGGGCTGTGTTTGGCGATCGCATCTTGAATTTGATCGGCGACTGCACCTGCTAAAGCAAGGCCTGTCATTCCCCCCAAAGAATAGCCTGTAAAACCGATCCGTTTTTCGTCGATGTGATTTAACAAGAAGGGCTCGTGGAGAAGAGAATCGAGAGCAAAAGAAACGTCTTTCGCTCGGTCCCAAAATTGAAGGGTCAAGATCGGATTCATCGTCTTTTGCGTATTGCCATAGTGGTCAATTGAGGCGACGATGAAATCGGCCTTCACGAAGGCTTCCGCTAGCCAACTTTGATCCCGTCTGCTCCCGCCATGGCCGTGCGACATCAAGATGAGCGGATAGTGCTTGGAAGCAGAGGAAAGGGGAGCATTGCGCGATTCTCGGGGATGAATCCAAACGTCTTCGCCTTGATTTTCAAGAGACAATCGCTGGTTCAAAGGATACCACAGCTCCACGACGACGGGTCTTTTGCGAGCTTCGTCTTGGTAAATCAATGTTCGGACGCCAATCGATGAAGCAGGATCTGGAAGGTTCGGACGGCTGAGTGATTCTCCTTGCCAAGCAAAAAGGAGGAAAAGAAAATAAAAAAATAGTTGCATTGTAGGCCTCCGACCAAAAACAAAGAAAGCTTAACAAATTTGAGGCGATTGCGCTAGCTTTTTGAAGCTAGTGCAACAGGCAGAATGCGTGCTTCGTCAGGGAAGGTTTCAATATGAGAGAAGCCGGCCTCGGCCAATTGCTGACGGGTTTGTTCGGTCGTTCGAAAAGCGCTCCAACAAGCGTTGAGAATATCGATGAAGAGAATTCTCTGTAAGAGAGCGTCTTCAAGAGAAATTTTATCCATCAACCATTCGGAGCGATGGTAGACGCCGGGAGGTGGGGTGAGGTAACTGAGAAGAAGGAAACCGCCCGGTTTCAACGTGTGGTAAAACTGTTTGTAAAGGGCGAGGACTTTGTCATCGTCGGGCTCGTAGAAATTGAGACCATGACTGACGATTCCATCGCACACTTCCCGAAGGCTTGTTTTCCAAGCATCTTTCTCATAGCAGTGGATATGGCTTTCGAGGCCTCGCTGAGAAGCGAGTTCTTGTACATAGCGAGTTGATTCGAGCTCCGCATCGACGCCCATCAATTCGAATCGTTTGATCTTAGAGAAATTGAGGGTTAGCAAAGTAGTGATAGAAGAGCAGGGGATTGAGGCGAGGAGAATTCCCTCTTTCAGCCGTTTTTGTAAAAGGGTTTGCATGATCCTAAAGCGTTGGGTGGTCGCTTTTCCCGTCGGTGAGCGCTCGAGTATAAATCGCTCGAGAGGGGTTGCTTTGGGATGGGGAATAAACGAATGTCGAATGGTGTAATAGGCCCAGTAACCGGTGATTCTGCCTTGGTGCAAAATGAGAGAGCGGCCAAACTCAAATTGCGCAAGTTGTTCTAAAAGTTCCAGTTGCCTTGCGATGGTCACATAGGGGAGATTGCCCCGCTGCTCAATTTTCGCGCGGGTCTTTTCGAATGCCTCTTCAAATGTTTTTCCCAGAGACTCATGAGCAAGATGGCTCACTGAAAGCTCTCCATTGCCTGCCTCAAAGATTCTGTGTGAAGATCGTCAAGTACGTAATCAGCCAACACCTGAGCTCCTTGGCTAGAAGTAAACGGGTATGGTACAGCTACAACATACATGCCCGCCTCTTTCCCTGCCAGTACCCCAGCCCAACTATCTTCAAAGACCAAACAATCCGATGGCTCTACGCTGAGGAGTTTGGCCGCCTTTAAATAAATATAGGGTTTTGGTTTGTTGACTCCTTCGGGATCTTTGTATTCTCCCAAGTCGTCTTTTCCTGATAAAACAACATCGAAGACGCCTTGTAAGCCGGCCGACTGCAGGTACTGTTGAATTTGCGAATGAGCTCCTGCTGAAGCGAGAGCCGTTTTATAACCCTGCCCTTTTATTTTTTTTGCCCATTCACACATTTCTTCGATAAAGAGCTCTGAAGCTTCTTGAAAAAAGAATTCGAAGGACTTGCGCTTTTCTTCGATAACACAGGGGCAGAGCTCTACGCCTTTCAGTTCTTTGAGGTAAGAGATCATCTCTTCGCTCACTTTGCCAAACATCGGCGTATACTCGCCGACGGACAGTTCAATTCCTCTTTTCTTCAAAACCTCTTTCCAAGCGCGGTAGTGGAGCATGCCAGAGTCGACCAAGACTCCATCGCAATCAAAAATCACAGCAGTTGGTTGAGCAAAGATCATCGAAGAAAGGAGGCAGAATATCCAAATATAAATAACCTTCATCTGCTACCTATGGTGAAAAAATTTGACGTAATTTATTCGAAAGCCGATATTTTTGGCAACTTATTCGTAATTTTAAAAAACGAAGGGAATGATCTTGTAGGGTACTCGCTCACAGTACTGGTCCCAAGAGGGGCCATATTTATCCGCGCAACGTTGATCGTGCCGGAAGGCGCGATCGAGTAGGAGGAGAGTGAGATACGCGACATAGAAATAGGGAATGAAGTGGGTAAAAAGAGCAGGCATGCTCCAAAAGAAAGAACCGAGAATTTCGGGAATGTAATGGAAGTGGCGTGCGATTCCCCACCAGCCAGAAGCGAGGAGAAGGCTGCGCTTCGTCTCGCCGTTGTGAGTTGTGTAAATAGCGGGGATGATGTGGGGACGACGGCGCCAAACGAAGCAGTTACCGTTTTTCGCCCGGACGACTTGCCGCTGCCGATCAGCGAGGTAGTTGACGATGATACTTGCTGCTCCAGCGAGGAAAATACCGGAAGCGAGATAGGTGCCGAGGTGATTGGGATTGTGGACGAGGTAGAGGGTGGGCGAGGTGTAGATACAGGGGAGCCAAACTAGGCAGCCCCAGCAGATATAAAAGCCGGCTCTGTCGTGCATGATATCGAGGGAGCGCAGATAGCCCGTTTCCCATAGGAAAAATTTGGAAATGTAGATGAACTGGAGAGCGACCGCGACGATCATTGAATCCGAAAGGCCATAGAGCTGTTGTTGCTTGGCCGCATACGAGAAGAGGATCAGAGACCACCCCATCATGCCAAAGCGGCAGTTGGTGAATTGCTTGATGTCCCATCCGAAGAGGCGGGGATAGAGCTCAGTCCCCCAGTAGTAGTCGAAGAAGGGGTTGCCTGAGATGCCGTGGTCGGTCGTCGAGGGCTTGAAGCGTCCTTTTAGGTAGAGGAAAAAGCAAAAAAAGAGGCTGAAGAGGTTGAGGGCGCCGAGCATGGGCCCCATGTTGTCATAGATGATCGTAGGGGAAAACCAATGAAAGGCGTAAGAGCCTAAGCAGAAAGTGACTAGAGAAATAAGGTAGCAGGAGAAGCCGTTCGCCTTATAGATAGGAATGTTCCCTTTAGGGGTCACGGGGCCGAGGAAGGGCTTGCCGGGGACGAATCGCATGAGGAGAAGTTGAAAGATGGAGTAACAGGCCAAGATTTTCCAGGCTGTAGGAGAGCCGAAAAAGACCGGTTTCCAAATGTTGATCAGAGTGGGAAAAAGGCCGTTCGTCTGGACAAGGTCCCAGAAGGCAGTGAAGGAACCGCCGAGGGAGGTATTGATGTACCAAAAGATAAAGACGGTGGGGGGGCAAAAGGTCAATAAGAAGAGTGGGACTAGCGTTTTATGGATCCACTGAGGAACTCGAGAGGGCGTTTCTTCGGTCATATGTCTCCTGCGCAACAAGCTTGGTACTATAATATTTTTTCTTTTTTCTTGGGAAGGAAATATGGGCTGGTGTAAGATAGACCTATCTTCTACCAATTTGGCGGAAGGGTTTAGTAGATTAACGGATATGCAAAACAACCACGCACGATCTCTTTCGGCGAATAACCAAGGGCTTGGTACAACTACCAATACCGTGGGCGTGGTCGTGATGTGCTCCGTCACATCCTACTAACACCCCTCATCCGCCAGAACCCCCCCCCAAAAAAAACAAACAAAAATCAGAGAGTTCCAGCGGATGAGGGAAACTCATTTAACCGGAGATGACAGTGGAACAACAATCCAAAAGTTCGAGTTTAGCAACGGGTTTAGCCCTTTTTTCGATGTTTTTCGGCGCTGGCAATTTGATTTTCCCCCTTTTAGTGGGTAAAACAGCAGGCACCGAAACAGGCTCCGCGCTGGCTGGATTGGGCATCTCTGCAGTCCTTTTTCCTTTTCTTGGATTGATCGCGATGATGCTCTATGGCGGAGATCTCAAATTGTTTGTGTCGCGCCTGGGCAAATGGCCTGGTGCAATCTTGCTCTTTGTCCTCTTCATGAGCCAAGGGCCCATTGGAGCTATTCCTCGCCTTCTTACCCTCATGCACGCGAGCGTAAAGCCCTATTTCCCCACCCTGAGTTTAGGTTGGTTTAGCGTGGCGCTTTGCGGTCTGGTGTTTGTTTTGACGATCCGGCCGCACAAAATGGTGCAATTGCTTGGTACTGTATTGACACCTCTTTTGTTACTGACGCTGGGAGGACTTGTCTTGTTCGGCGTTCCCAACGCCCCAGAAGCACTCGCTGTTTCAGAGGGAACCTCTTTTTATTTCAAAGAGGGATTGAAAGGAGGCTACCAGACGCTCGATCTGACGGCTGCGCTCCTTTTTGCTACAGTGATCATTCCCCATCTCGCACGGGGCAGTGATCCTGTGCTGCAACAGCGCCAAATTCGACGACAAATGCTCGCTGCTAGCTCGATTGCTGCAGCTCTTCTTCTCTCTGCCTATATTGGTTTGTGCTGGCTTTCGGCTCATCATGCTGGTTCCTTGCCGGCAAACATTGCGCCAGAAGAGATTCTTCATGTCATTGCCGTGAAAATTTTAGGTCCTTTTGGTGGCTTTATCGCCACCGGCGCTGTCTTTTTAGCTTGCTTGACCACGGCTATTTCACTTGCCGCTGTTTCTTCTCGTTACTTCGAAACTGAATGGTTTCGAGGCAAGAGCAGTTTTGCTTTTTCTCTGGCTCTAACGCTAGGCGTTTCAGCAGCGATGGCAACGCTTGGTTTTTCAGGCATTATGAAGATGTGGGGGCCTATCCTCGAGATTCTCTATCCTGGATTGATTGTTCTCTGCTTGTTTAACATTGGGTATAGCTTGTATCGAGTCCGATCGATCAAGACTCCGGTGTTTTTGACTTTGGCGATTGGAATAGCCGGAGTTCTGTTCCGAGGAATTGGTGCATAAACAAGCAATTTTCTTCAGCCCACATCAACGATGGAACGATAGGGAAAAATAAATATACATTTCTTCCTATCGTTGATATTGACTTTAAGTGAAAAGTCTCCCCGACCTGTTTTTATTTCTTTTCGATAGAAACGTCGCCGCTGAGGTATCGCCAGTGGCCATCCTCTTGAACGAACAGGCTTTTTTCTCGCAGGGCAAATGGTTTTTTGTCTTGCTTTAAATAAGCGACGAAAGAAACCCAATCTTTGCCATGACCTAGAATGTCCAGACGGACGAATTCGGTTGTGAGGCAAAAGCGGAGAATCGATGTCTTCCACTCATTCCGATCGGCTTCAAAGGAAGGGCTTTTAGGGTGGGTTGTACGCTGAATGTAATCAGCTCGGCCGCGCGCATAAGCGGCATAGCGCGAGCGCATCAGCAAGAGAGGGGTAGGTGGTTCTCCCCCATCGTGAAAAGGTTTGCAGCACTCTTCGTAAGAAGAGCCATTACCGCAAGGACAATTCATTTAATTTATCTCTAAATGGCGCTTAACATTTTGACCAACACGGCGACTGCAATTGGCATCCGGACAATTTTCAAACCCCAGAGCTTATAGAAAATATTAGCGACTGTCAAGACAATGAGGGCGGGGTAGGTAAATTCGAGAATGGGGGCGATAAAGGCCATAATCCCTGAAAACTGCAGCGTCGAGATGAAAAAGGCAATTCCCAATGTGATGGCGAGAGAGACTGTGGTAGGGAGCCTGTTCTTCGAAATCTCTTTTTTCAAAAAGTCGGAAAAGAGGGAGGTCAGGACGAGCGCTGTGGTCAAGCAAGCCAAGATGACTGCGATGCAGACCATTGGAGCGGCCCATTTTCCGAGCGCTCGCTCTGCGATGAAGCCGAGCATCTCTTGGGGAGGAACTTGGCCAAGTTCGGGAGCGTACATAGCACCCATGAGGACGAGGAGGAAGTAGATTGAAGAGAGGAGTCCTGCGCCGATGAGAGAAGAGCGGAGGAAGACGGGGAGAGCAGAGGCGGGGTTCGCAGTGACCGAGGGGTGCTGATTGAGGTGTTTGATGACGAAGACGGAAAAGAAGAAGGCCGCCAGTAAATCCATTGTTTGATAGCCTTGAAAAATCCCGTGTTTGAAGCTTGCCCAACTTTGGCCATCGACTATCGTGGGAAGCGAATGGGATGTCAAGCTAACGATCGCAATGGCTGCGAGAGAGGCGAGGAGAAGGGGGGTTAGAAGAGAGCCTAAGAGGGGGACGATCCGATTTTTGCGAATGGTGAGGAAAAAGATCGCCACGCAGGCAATGAGGCTAAAGATCCAGAGCGGGAGATCGGGCGTCAGAAGGCGAAAGGCACCGTGAGCGACTGTGATGCAGCGGGCGAGGACACCAAAGGGGCCCATGAGAGAGAGGGCAAACAAGGGGAACCAAAAGGTCGCGGGCCTACCCATTCGAGCAAAGAAAGCATTTGAATCGCCATTGAAGAGCAAAAGGCCCAAAATACCGAGGAAAGGAACGACCACGCCAGTCAGCAAAATACCGATTGAGGCGAGGAGGTAGTGCCCTTCGCTCATCTGGCCAACGAGCAGGGGAAATACTAAGTTGCCAGAGCCAAAGAACATAGAGAACATGGCTAGGCCGGTAGATATAATTAAACTTTTACTTTTCATAGCTCAATTCTTTACATTGAGAACAATGATACTCGAGACTTGCCATTTAAAGAAAGAGACGATTACAGTACAAATTATACACAACGTGATTCAAAATTTGGTTTTTGGCTGTGCCTGCATTCCAACCTTTCCATCCGCGCTCAGGGCCCCTTATTACAAATAGGGAGCCCCTCTCGCGCCAGCCTTCGGCTTGATGGAAATCTTGGGCGCCGGCTTTGCCAAATTCCCAAATTTTGAATCACGTTGTGTATAGTAGTCTCTAACCAAAAAGAGAGGTTTTATGTTACACCCTTTAGTTGCTCCAATGACTGCTTTGATTGCAGGAATTCTGATCTTAGTTTACCCAAAACTGCTGAACTATGTTGTTGCGATTTATTTCATTCTCGTCGGTATTCTCGGTTTTATGGAAAGATAAATCTTTCTTGCCAAGTTAACATGCCTCACGTTACGATATTCGGCTTTCATAACGTGAGGCTAGTATGTTTGATAAAGCCAAGTTTTTTTTCTTCACATTTCTTTTTCCCTTCGTTTCCATCTCTGCCACTTCTTATTCCATCAAAGCGGAGCGAGCGCAAATGTTGCTTGAGCAATTTGACGCTGTTGTGGAGCAAACGCTCAAAGATTTTAACATCCCAGGTCTTGCTTTAGGCGTCGTTGTCGATGGCCAGCCTGTACTTGTGAAAGGCTACGGGATACGCGATATCGAACAAAAAACCCCAGTGACAACCGACACGTTGTTTGCCATTGGTTCTTGCACGAAGGCCTTTACCACATTTGCAATGGGAATGTTGATGGAAGAAGGAAAACTCTACTGGGACCAACCCGTGGTCGATATCCTGCCCGAATTTCGTGTGTGGGACCAGTATGCGACGCAGAGTTTGACCTTGCGAGATTTGGTGACACACCGATCTGGATTGCCGAGACACGATTTCATGTGGTACAACTCGCTTCTTTCTCGCGAAGAAATTTTGAAGAGACTCCGTTATTTAGAACCTGCTTGTGATATCCGCGAGCGGTACAATTACAACAATTTGATGTACATGACGGCCGGCATTGCGATGGAGCGGGTCTCCAAGAAGAGCTGGGAAGAAATCATCGCGGAGAAAATTTTAAAGCCGCTCGAAATGAAAGACACCAACTTCTCCATTGCTGAAATGGAAAAGGCGAGCAATTATGCCTCTCCCCATTTTGAGAAAAATGACAAACTCAAGCGCGTTCCATTTCGCGATTTTACGAGCATCGCACCCGGCAGTTCGATGAATTCAAACGTGAATGACATGGTTCATTGGTTACAGATGTTTTTGGCCGAAGGGGTGTACAATGGAAAGCCACTCCTCTCACCCGCAATGATCCAAGAAATTGAAGCCCCATCGGTGATTGTCTCTGGCTATCCAGACAACAAAGAAGCGCTTTTAAATGCCTACGGACTAGGCTGGTACATCTCTTCTTATAGAGGCCGCTATCACCTTCGCCACGATGGAGGCGTCGATGGATTTACTGCAGCGATTAGTTTGCTTCCGCAAGATGGGATTGGTATCATCGTTCTGGCTAATAAAAACCTCAGCAATCTTCCTTATCACCTCTCTCTCGAACTGATCGACAGAATTCTTGAGGTTCCTTCACATGGCTGGCTCAAAGAAGGACTCGAACAGTTGCAAAAAAACCGCAAAGCAGCCAATGAAACAAAACAAAATGAAAATCTCCATCGAAAGAAGGGAACTGCACCTTCTCATCCTCTCCAGGAATATATCGGAGACTATGAGCATCCTGGCTATGGCACTCTCCGCGTGGAGATTAAAAATAACAAGCTTCAAGTGACCTTCAATCGGATTATTTCCACCTTGGAACATTGGCATTACGACGTCTTTTCGATTGTGGAAGAAAATGAAGAGGTTATTGTTCCTCGTGAAGGGATGAAATTTACCTTCCAAAACAATGTTCAAGGAGACGTGGAAGCGTTAGCCATTCCATTTGAATCGGGCGCACCTGACATCGTTTTCAAGAAAAAACCCGCTGAAGAGATCTCCAATCTCGCTTATTTAAAGCAGTTTTGCGGCCTTTACGAGATCTACAACGTAATCGTCGAAGTTACCTTGCGCGATGGCGCGTTGGCAGCGATCATTCCAGGCCAGCCAGTCTATGAACTCGTTCCCACTGGAGAAAATGAGTTTAACGTCAAGACGATGAATAACTATTCTGTTCGGTTTGTCAAAGACACCCAAGGAGCCGTCGAAGAAGTTCTACTTCTTCTTCCTTACGGCGCCTTTTCTGCTCAACCAGTGAGAAAAGCGTGAGGAAATTCCTCCTGCTTCTCTTCGTGGCCGCCTCTGCATTGCAAGCGGCTCTTCCTCCTCTTGCGCAAAGTACGCGAGAAATCAAAGCCATTCTCTCTGCACCGGAGCTCCACACTCTCCTCGGCAGCGCAGAATCGATTCAAAGCATTCGCCGAACTCCCACGGGATATGTCTTATCGACCCAGCATTATCTTTTGCAGGTCGACATCTATTACAACCAAGAGCAAGTCCGCCCTGGGCCTGTTCCCTTTCAGCTCACATTTCACATGCCTACCCCTTTTCCACAAGCCTAATTCTGAATGCAGAACTAGGGCAGTCGGATGCCCCTCTCTCTTAGTTCTGCACTCTGCATTCTAAATTCTGCGTTTATCGGAGGGCGGGGAAGATGGCGATGAGGCCATTGGCCAGAATTTGAATGGAGATCGAGGCGAGGATCAAACCGCCGAGGCGATTGATGATGTTGATGCCCGACTTCCCGAGAAACCTTTCCATGTTGCTCGCAAAATAGAGGAGGATACCCATCACAAAGGCGACGAGCATGGCAGAGGCGGAAATCATCATTTGATCAATCAAAGAGGGATTTTGATTCACGCTGACAATGAGCGAGCTGATTGCACCAGGCCCTGCGATGATCGGAATGGCGAGAGGAACGATGGCCCCAGATGAAGCGAGCTTTTCTTTCTGCTCTTGCGGCGTCGCCTTGATCGGACTCTCTTCTGCGCTAAGCATGGAGAGCGACATGATGAGGAGAATGAGTCCACCTGCGACTTGAAACGCTGGAATTTGGATGCCAAGAATGCGCAAGAGAGGTAAGCCAATCCACGTGATGATCAGATAAATAATGCCGACGGCAATGGCGGAGGTGATACCAGTTCGCCGTTTTTCTTCTAGCGACTGATTTTCAGTGATCCGCAAAACAGCCGGAAGAGCTGAAAGGGGATTCGAGATGACTAAAAGCGCAATGAAATGGTTGACAAATTGGCTAAAATCCATGATCACAAATATACAAGACACTAGAATTTATGGATAGACTCATGGAAATTTGGCTTGATACGGCGAATTTAGAAACGATCAAACGGGCGCAACAAATGGGCTTTTTGTACGGAGTGACCACGAACCCAACGGTAGTGGCCAAATCGAATGAAGTCCTCGAAGATCTGCTAGAAAAAATCCTTGCGCTTCAAGGAGGACCCGTTACAGTGCAAGTCATAGCAACTGAGGCGAGCGGGATGATTGCCCAAGGAAAGGCTCTCTACGCCTTTTCTCCCCGCATTGTCGTCAAAGTGCCAGTCACTGCAGAAGGGTTAAATGCTATCCACGCGTTGAATAAAGAGAATATCCCCACCATGGCCACCGCGGTCTTCGAGTCGAGCCAAGCTCTTCTTGCCGCCAGCGCAGGAGCTCATTACGTGGCCCCTTATTTTTCTCGCATTTGTGAAGCTGATATCGACGGCATCCAAGTATTGAAGACGATGCTTCATCTCTTGCGGCAATATAAATTCAATGCCAAGCTCATCGCTGCCTCCTTGCGCACTCCTGAGCAAGTCAGAGAGTGTTGCGAAATGGGAGCTCACGCGGTAACACTCAATGAAAAAGTCTTTGCCGATTTTATCCAGGATCACCCGTTGACCACGCAGAGCGTCCAGCGCTTTGCCAAAGATTGGGAAACAGCCAAAAAGCGAAAATCACTTCCGCTTTAAAGAGAAATCGTTCCGCCTAGTCGATTGAACACTTTTGGCAGCGGAGCGTGGAAGGATAGTTTTTTCCCCGTGAATGGGTGAACTAATTCCAAATTCAGCGCATGCAGACAGACGCGGCGGATCGGATTTTCGGTCGATCCATAGCGAGCATCGCCCAAAACAGGGTGGCCAGCCGCTTTGCAATGAACGCGGATCTGGTGTTTGCGACCTGTCTCCAGGCGGAGCTTTAAATACGTGTATTTCCGAGAGCGGCGCACGACGGTGAAATGGGTGATCGCCTCTCTGCCTTTTTCTTCGTCGGTTTCGATGACATCTAAACTTTCTAGCTCGAGGAGGTGGCTTCTCCATGTTCCGTCAGACACATCCATTCGCCCTTCAACAATGGCGAAATACTCACGCACGAGGTCATGATTTTCGAAGAGTGCTTTCAAGCGGTCTTCAGCCTCTTTGCCTCGAGCAAAGAGCAAGCAGCCAGAGGTTTCGCGGTCGATGCGGTGAACGGGGTAAATTTGTTCGGTTTGGTAATGATCTCGCAAGAATCCCAACGCATGGCGTCTCGAATGACTCTGGTCGAGCGGCACGCTGAGCAATCCGACCGGTTTGTCAATGGCAATCAACGACCGATCTTCGTAGAGAACTTTAAGACCAGGGACCAATTGAGGACGGCAGCTCTCCTGAGAAGAGAGGACTTGACCGGGTGTTAATTCAGCAGTTTCTCGTGTGAGTGGGGCGCCATCGATGAAAAAGCGACCTGCCCGGAGCCAATTCTGCAGCGTTCGCCGCGAACTGTCGGGGTACAATTGTCGGAGGGCCTCTAGGGCCTTCATAGGAGAGGGGACTTGGTATTCCATAGCGCAAAAAGAATACCAAAAAGGTCGATTAATGAGTTAAAGTAAAAAAATGGATTGATGGGAAATTGGCACAAGCCTAAAGTTTTTTCTTTAAATCCTTTAAGGAGGCTTTATGGCTACAGAAGCGACCGCTTCGAATGTTTTACCGCTTTGCATAAGAGACTATCGCAATGCTTTGATTGAATTTTCCCACGAGTTCGAAGTGATCTCTGATGATTACGAAGAGCTGCAAAAAAAGGAGTTTTCTTCACAACAATTAATGGCAGGAAAAACAGCGCAGTTAGCCATTGAATGCTTTAGCAGAGTGAATCAGTGTTACATCCGTTTTTATGAATGGAATGAATTGAGAAAACAAGTGCTGCACCCTGGGAAAGAAGAGGACACTTCTTTTGGATTCGTGCAAAACATTAAAGCAGCGGTTTCTATCTTCAACCCCTTCAGAAACAATCTACCGCCAACGCCCTCTCCCTTACAAGTCTTCGATAAAGAGACCGAAGACTTTAAGTTGAAGATTGATGAATTAAAAGGGAGAATTCTTGAAGACATTCAAAGCCACGAAAATGCGAGGCGAGTGGTGGAATACCCCCCCCCTCCTAAGTATCCCTTCTCCTAATGAAGGACTATTCTTGCGGTTTTTGGCGGAAACCTTTTTTTTCAGAATGTTGACGTTTAGAGGCCAACATCTTTTCTTTGGCTTTTTTGGAGCGCCGCCGTTTCTGGCGACGGATCTTTTCGATCTCTTGCTGCCGTTTACTTTTTTCTTTAAACAGGAGCTGTTCGAGCTTTTCGCAGAGTTCCCTGCGGGCAAAGAAACGGTTCATCTCTCGAGAACGCTCTCGTTGGCATTTCACTTCTAGGCCTGTCGGAAGGTGCTTTAGATAAACGCAAGAACTCGTCTTATTGATCTTTTGCCCCCCGCTTCCCGACCCGAGGATAAATTTTTCAATGAGATCTTCTTCCCGAATGCCCACTTTTTGCATTCGCTGCTCGAGCTCGTTGCGCTTTTCTTTAGACAAGTTCATGAATCTTATTAGAACAGGTTTTCAATTAGCTGTCGACTTTGAGGTGGCGGCGATGAGGGGAAATGAGGCCGTGATAGGAGAGGATGGGGTCCTCTTTGCGGGTTAGGGAGAGGTCGATTTGAGTGACGAGAATTTCAGCAGTCACAGAGACGACGGCTCGAACGAGATGGCCCGAGTAGGTTTGGAAGCGCGAATCGCCCACAGCGACGTGGGTGTGGGGGGTAGGAAGGTCATCGACGAGGCTCAAATTCCCTGTTAAGGAGACCAGCTCGTATTCATTGTCATCGAGGAAACGGCGGTCGTATTGTTTGGTACCGACGCGGAAGAACCCCAATTCGACTTGGGTGACTGCCCCGATGCCGACGTAGAAGCCTCCTTTTAACTTTACTGCTTCGGCAAATTGGCGAAGACTCTCTTGAATTTCTTCTCCTATTTCGAGTCGAATGACATAGCCAACATTGCATTTTGAATAATACATCCCACGAATGTAGACGATAGGGTGAAAAATGTTAAGATTATTTTTTGAATTTGACTTTAAGGTTTTC
>JAGWKU010000107.1 GCA_028873375.1 Verrucomicrobiota bacterium | reverse complement strand
ATACGATCACGTATACGCCCATCACGTTCTCGTCTATGCTGGAGCTTAAGTTGTTCGCGTTCTAATTGAGTTAAAAAATTCATGCCACGATTATGCGATCAAGAGAAAATTTTGTGAATCAAAATTTTGATTCACGAAGGGTATATCTAGCTGGTAGTACTGCGATCTCAAGTATGTACTTCGGTGGGAAAGCACTGGTGCAATCTTTAAGCCGCACGACACTAACTAAAATTACTGCTTCTCCTATTATTGAAGCGGCAACCCCCATTGCCACTCAGTCCACTACTTCTAAGGGTTTTATTCTTGTCGGTGAAGGATCTCTTAGATCTGCATCAGTTGTTCGAAGAGGTCAAACTATCAATCGAGTCTTTGATTCAAGGCACGCTCTAGGTCGTCCATATTCTCAACCTTGGGGAGGCAGTTTTTCTCCCGGATTTTCATTGCCAAATTCGGCCTCACAGGCCATTGTTGATCGAGGATTGAATTGGCCAGGGGTGATTAATAATGCAGAGCTTGGTGCGGTATACAGAGCTAACAAAAATGTTCCTTGTATGGTTCGAACCTCCTTGGGAGGAACAGCTCCTGAAATAGAAATAAGCCGTGATTTTAAGGATTTATTCGTTCAAATTGGAGAAGCAGGTATTTACACCAAAATACCTTGACAAACTGAATGAGCAGCAAAGAAATGCGTATACCAAAAGAAAAACAACTTGAAGCAATTTGCCAAGGAATTAAGGAATTCTACGAGTTGCTAAATTCAAGAAAGCGAAATAATGAAAACCTTCTATCGAATATTACCATTACAAAAAATGAATTAGTCGAATACCTTAAAACAAACCCTGAAATAATAAAAAGATACCTTTATACAAAGGGATCTCCCCGATATCACGAACAATTCATTATCGAATATGATGGGGGAAAATATAGAGTATATGAAATGAATCGAGATGAAGAAAGAGATGTAAAAGAATACGATGATTTTGCAGAAGCTGGAGCGGACTATCTAATATCCAATCTAGGATTGCCCCCAGGCTTTATTAATTGAACTAATAGTCGACCCCTACGGACTTGAAAACAAACCCTCCAAAACATCAACCCTCACCTCTATTGGTATCTCATCATTCCAGGGTCTATCCGATGGAGCCTGGAGCGGCTTTGCCCACCCGATCGATTCTCTCAGCGGCATCGCCAACGACCTCTCGGCAGCCAGCACTACAATCGCCAACGGCAACTTCTCCACCCTCCTTGCCTCATGGAAAGCGATGGATGCAGAAGAGAAGATCCGCTTCTGCACCTTCCAAGCCTCCCGAGTAGCGGGCATCGGAGCTGCAGTCACCGGGATGAAAGGCATATATCTAGCAGGACGAACCGCCTTCACGGGGGCGTACTACGGTGGAACGCCATTATTGACTGGAAAAACAATTTTTAATTCAGTTGAAAGATCAACATTAAAAATTTCAACAACGCATATTGGAAGTGAAAATCTTATTAAGATTTCCTCAACGACTTAGCTAGAACGGGACTGATCACTCCCCCTTGTGGAGTGCCTTTGTGTCTCTCCGCATTGGTTCCATCAGGCATTTTCATAGGAGCTTTGAGCCACCGTTCTATGTACAATATTATCCATTTGCATTTTGTGTGTTTGCATACCGCCCGCATCAGAAATTCGTGGTCTATATTGTCAAACATGCCTTTGATGTCAAATTCTAGTACCCAGTCATATTGCCAACATCTCTTACGTGTGACTCCTACGGCATCCAGGGCAGATTTCCCAGGTCTATACCCATAGGAGTCTGGTAAGAATATTGGCTCCACTTCTGGCTCAAAAACCATCTTGACTACTGTTTGCGCCACTCGATCTGCAACAGTTGGAATTCCAAGTATCCGCTCTCCGCCATTCTTCTTTGGAATGGCAACGGCTCTTACCGGAGGAGGGAAGTAACTTCCTGAACTCATCCGGTTCCAGATCTTATAGAGATTATCTTTCAAGTTCTTCTCAAAGTCCTCGATCGACTGCTCGTCTATTCCCCCAGCGCCAGCATTGCTTTTGACTGCTTTGTAGGCTTCCATGACTAGGTGTTTTGGAATATCAAACGACCTTGTTGTATTCACCGCTTCCTCCCGTTTCCAGTTGTTCTATAAATACAACCACTCGACCCAACCCCTTTGCTCAGACCGCATTACCAGCCTTCCGTCCTCTAAAAAACAAACAAATGAAATTGAAATCTCCATTCGCTACTTATTGTACGCAATGATCGCCATCGTCATGGTCAATCATTATCGCCAGGATCTTGTAGAGTATGTCGCTGCGGGGATTGGCTTGCTTGCTCTAGCTATCGAATATGGGGTTCGTTTTTATAATAAAAAATCCAAAGGAAAGCCCGTTCAATAATTTTTCTTTTCCATAGAGAGATAATCCGCTATCATGTTTTGGCTATGAGCCATCTCGCAAAAGCCTATGATCCTAAGCTGATTGAAGAAAAGTGGTACGCCTTCTGGGAGGAGGGGGGCTTTTTCAAGGCCGACCCCAATTCGGGGAAAAAACCCTATTGCATCGTGATTCCGCCGCCGAATGTGACGGGAGTGCTCCACATGGGGCATGCACTCGTCGATACGCTAGAGGACATTTTGATCCGCTGGAAGCGAATGCAGGGGTTTGAAGCGCTCTGGGTGCCGGGAACGGACCATGCGGGCATTGCAACCCAGATGGTGGTCGAAAAGCAACTCATGGCTAAGACCGGCAAGCGGCGGAAGGACTTCTCGCGAGAGGAGTTTCTGCAGCACGTCTGGGACTGGAAAAAGGTGAGCGAAGAGCGGATCTTGCACCAGCTGAAAAAGCTGGGCTGCTCCTGCGACTGGTCACGGCTGAGATTTACCATGGACGAGCAACTGTCGCGCGCCGTGCGGGTCTGCTTTAAGCGGATGTACGACGATGGGTTGATCTACCGGGGCGATTACTTGGTGAATTGGGACCCGGTCGCACAGACGGCGCTATCGGACGACGAGGTGGAGCACGAGGAGCGGCAAAGCTTTTTGTGGCACATCCGCTACCCGCTGGCCGATGGGTCGGGCGAGGTGGTGGTCGCGACGACGCGGCCCGAGACGATGCTCGGCGACACGGGCGTTGCAGTTCATCCGGAGGACGAGCGGTATCGAGGGGTGGTGGGCAAACAAATTCGCTTGCCGTTGACCGATCGGTTGGTGCCCGTAGTGGCCGATCCGTTTGTCGATCCAAAGTTCGGAACAGGGGCTGTAAAGCTGACGCCGGCGCATGATTTCAACGACTTCGAAGCGGGGCGACGCCATCAGCTGCCGATGATCAACATTCTAACTCCCGACGGCAAGTTGAATCAGGAAGCGGGTCGCTTTGCGGGCCTCTCGGTCGAAGAGGGGCGTGAAAAGGTCGCCGCCGAGCTGCAAAAGATGGGCTTCTTAGTCAAGAAAGAGCCCCACACACTCAGAGTCGGTTTATCGTATCGCTCAAAGGCAGTTGTTCAGCCCTATTTGTCGAAGCAGTGGTTTGTCAAAGTAACCCACTTCAAAGACAAGCTGATCCGCGCTGTAAAAGAGAAGAAAGTTCGGTTAGTTCCGCCTCACTGGGAAGCGACCTATTTCCATTGGATTGAAAACCTGCGCGATTGGTGCATCTCTCGGCAACTCTGGTGGGGGCATCGCATCCCGATCTGGTACGACAAAATCAATCCCAACCACTTCATTTGTTACGACGGAGAGAGAGAACCACCCGAAGTGGCGCTCGATCCCGGTCGTTACGCGCAAGACGAAGACGTGCTCGATACGTGGTTCTCGTCAGCGCTGTGGCCTTTTAGCGTCTTTGGCTGGCCCGAAAAGACCGACGATCTCAAAACCTTCTACCCCACTTCGACATTGATCACGGGGCATGACATCCTCTTTTTCTGGGTCGCCCGAATGATCATGATGGGCGAATACGCGATGAAAGAGGTCCCCTTCAAAGAGACTTTCCTACACGGTCTCATCTACGGAAAATCGTACTGGCGGATGAGCAAAGAAGGGATGGCCCACTATGTAAGTCCCGATGAGAAAAAAAACTACGATCTCGGCGCCACGCCGCCCTCTGACGTCTCTAGCAAATGGGAAAAGATGTCGAAGTCGAAGGGCAACGTGATCGATCCAATTGAAATCATCAGCGAATACGGAACCGATGCGCTTCGCATCGCTCTCACCTCGAGCGTCACGCATGCAAGGCAAATCGATCTCGACCTTCGCCGCTTTGAAGAGTTTAAGAATTTTGCCAACAAAGTGTGGAACGGCGCCCGCTTCGTCTTCCTCAATCTCGAAGGACTCACCTCCGCAGAACTTGCACAGGGACTCGACCGAACACTTTTCACCCTCGAAGATCGATGGATGCTCTCCCTTCTCAACCGCACCATCGAAGAGATGAGCCGTTGCCTCACTGAATACACCTTTGACCGAGCTGCGACCCGCTCCTATGAATTTTTCTGGAACGACTTTTGCGCCGTCTACGTAGAATTGGCCAAGCCGATCCTCTTCGGCAAAACAGGAACGCCTGAGCTGCGCAAAAACAAACAAAAACTCCTCGTCATCCTTCTCTCGAATGCGCTGCGCCTCATGCACCCGATCGTCCCCTTCATCACCGAAGAGATTTTCTCTCTTCTGCAAAACGCTTTTCTCGATCTCCAATCCTCTCACGCCGACCCTTACACCTCCGAGACAATCCAAGCCCTCCTCTCCCCCGCTTGTATCGTCGCTCCCTACCCGACTGTCCGCCACCCTTCCGACATCGATCTCAAAGCTGAAGAGGCATTCCAACACCTCCAAGAGCTCGTCCGCGCCATCCGCAACATCCGCACCGAAATGCAATTGCCGCCGCAAGAAAAGAGCGACCTCATCCTCTGCGGTCCTACCCAAGATCTCCGCCTCATCGAAGAACACCAATCGATCCTCCTCGCCCTCACTCCTACTACGCACATCCACTTCGAGCCAGCCGACTACGCCGCCACGGGCGCCACCGCCATCATCGGCAACCTCAAAGTCGTCATCCCCATCCCTGACTCGCTCAAAGCGAAAGAAAAGCAGCGGCTCGAAAAAGAACTCGAAAAGGCCCGCAAGCTCCTCGAAAATACCAAAAACCAGCTCGCCAATCCCGACTTCCGAGCCAAAGCCCCTCCCCAGCTCGTCGAAAAACTCGAGCAAACCGAACGGCAGACATCTCACCAAATCTCTGAGATGACACAGAAACTCAAGACAATCTGATACTTACATCTTCTTTTTAAAGATATTCTTACTATTCAAAATAAATCTAATTTTTGTTATACTATTGCCTAATTATACCGAAATAACCTGAAGAATCGGAATTTTGGCACAGCCGGCGCCCAGAATTTTCATCAGGCCGAAGGCCGGCGCGCGACGGGGTCCCTATTGTGTAATAGGGACCTCTGAGCGCGGATGGAAAGGCTGGGATGCTGGCGCAGCCAA
>JAGWKU010000013.1 GCA_028873375.1 Verrucomicrobiota bacterium | reverse complement strand
TCAAGAACCGAGAGCTGGCATCGTCGGCTTTTCCCGGGGAATACCCCTCTTCACTCGCGCCTTGCGAGACGCAATGGTCGCTCGCTCCAGAGGGGTATTCCGCGGGAGCCTCCTTGCCATCTCCCGATTCTTGAACCACTCCCGGTATATACACAACGTGATTCAAAATTTGGGAATTTGGCAAAGCCGGCGGCCAAGATTTCCATCAGGCCAAAGGCCGGCGCGAGAGGGGTTCCCTATTTGTAATAGGGGGCCCTGAGCGCGGATGGAAAGGTTGGAATGCCGGCTTTAGCCAAAAACCAAATTTTGAATCACGTTGTGTATAATTGAAAAACATTTCAAATTAAAAAAGATTGGGGAATTCTAGTGTTGATGAAGAAGCCTTTTCTTTCCGTTGTTATACCGAATTATAACCATGGCGCTTATTTAGAAAATTGCCTTCATTCTGTGCTCCATGAAGCTGTAGATGATATGGAAATTTTCATTATTGATGACGCCTCTACAGATAATAGCCTTGAAATACTAGAAAAAATCGCAAAGAAAAGCTCCTTTATCACCCTTATACGAAATCAATCCAATAAAGGAGTCAACGCTTCATTAAATTCTGTTCTTCACCAAATTAGAGGAGAGTATTTTTTCGGCTTGGCAGCCGACGATTTCATTCTTCCCGGTTTTTTTAAGAGAGCTCTCTCGCTGCTGAAAGCTCATCCTCATGTCGCTCTCTGCTGTTCTGACTTTGCTTATTTTTATAAATCAGACAAATCGCAGATCGAGGTAAAAAGCCTTATTCAAACGAATGAGCCATACTTAATTTTATCTCCTGAAAAAACGCTTCAATTATTTAAAGACACAAATTTTTGGATCCCAGGCCACACTTCTATTGTTCGCACGCAATATTTAAGGAAATATGGGGGATTTCGTGAAAAAATTAAAAGTGCTTCGGATTTTTATTTGGTTCATAAAATCGCGCTGACCTATCCGATTGTCTATATCCCGGAGGGTCTAAGTGCGATGAGGGTGCTCTCTTCTTCTTATTCCGCTCAGTGCTCAGCGAACCGAGTTGTCCGGAGAGAAAAAAGTCAGAATTTATTAAATTTAATTCTCAGCGACCCTTGCAAGAAGAAATTTCAGCAATCTACTGTTTTAGGATGGGCTATCAAAGATCTTTTCCCTTTCATTTTATTTCTTCCGAAGTATTGGGGCTTTTTACCTCCTTTTTTCATCAAAATCACAAAAAGACGCCTGCGCATAGGCTAGGCGTTTTTTCGTAAAATTGTTTATCAGGTCTCTGAAAACCCGGTCCTTATTTGGGAGGAGTTCGAAACTCCTCCCAAATCATTCCCCGTCCTTTAGGGCGGGGTTCATTAGCAGGCGCCTTTGGGAAAAAAGACGTGAAGAGCTGTTTGTAGGATCAACCGACAATCGAGGAGAAAGTTTTGGTTGTCGACATAGTGGAGTTCGAGGGAGATGCGTTGTTCCAGGGTGAGGTGGTTGCGGCCGCGGATGGCCCAGAGAGAGGTGAGGCCGGGGCGGACGGAAAGGAGCTTTGGGGCGTTTTCTTTGAGATAATCGGTGATTTCGGTTTGGGTGAGGGGGCGGGGACCGACGACGGACATGTCGCCTCGGAAGACGTTGAAGAATTGGGGGAGTTCGTCGAGGGAGGTTTTGCGGAGCCACTTACCGAGGGGAGTAATACGGGGGTCCTGACGGAGTTTGAAGTAGGTTTTCCATTCTTGGAGAAGGCGAACGTCGCTGGAGAGAAGGAGTTGAAGTTTGGTTTCGGCATCAGCGTACATGGTGCGAAATTTGTAGCAGGTGAAAGGGGTGTTATTGCGGCCGATGCGGGAGCAGGAGTAGAAGATGGGGCCGGGGGAAGAGAGTTTGATGGAAAGGGCGAGGAGGAGGAAGAAGGGGGAACCAAGGGTAAGGACCAGCGAACTAAAGGCGATGTCGAAGAGACGCTTGGTCATGGTTTCTTAAGATGCTTGGAGAGGAGAGAGGAGATTTTGAACATGTCGATGGGGTTTTTGCCGAGAATTTTGGAGAGGGGGGCGTCGGGATTGATGAGTCGCTTATTTTTTGGGTCTTGGAGATGATTCGCTTTGATATAATCCCAGATGAGCTTGGTCGCTTCAGGACGGGTAGAGGTGGAGACTTTGAGGAGCGCGGAGAGTTCGGGAGAGAGTGTGTAGGAGGGCTGGGTGGAGGTGCGTTTAGCTTTGGCGCCTTTGGCGGCAGTACCTTTGCCAGCTTTGGGTTTTTTGGCGTAAGGAGTTTTGGGATGATCGATGTATTTAGTGGAGAGTTCTTCGAGAGAATTGGCAATTATGTCGCAGTCGGGATAGTTGGAGCACGAGAAGAAGGTTTTGCCAAAGCGGGATTTGCGGGCTGAAATGCGACCGTCGCAGCCGACGGCTGGACAAGGGGGGAGGTCTTCAGGACGGTAAGATTTTTCTCCCTTTTTAGCGATATTGATGATCCCTTTGCATTCAGGATAACGACTGCAACCGAGGAAGGGACCAAAGCGGCCGTGGCGAAGGTTCATGGATGATTGGCAAATGGGACAGGTTTGAGAATAGTCGAAGTTGGGATCATAGTCATCTTTATTAAAATCAAGGGCTTCGAGAGGAGAGGTGAAGTCGCAAGTGGGGTAGTTGGAGCAGCCGTAGAAATATTTGCTGCGAGACCAAATTTTTTGGAGATGATGATTACACTTGGGGCAAATGCGGTCGGTGTCGATTTTGGGGACAGACGCTTCTTTTTCTGCTTTTTCGACGAGTGGAATGAAGTCTTTCCAGAAGTGGCGGATAAGCTCCTTCCAATCCTTACGGTGCTCAGCGACTTCTTCAAGTTGGTCTTCCATTTGGGCCGTAAAGGTGACGTCCATGATGGGAGGAAAATTTTCCTCTAACATCTGGCAGATCACTTGGCCTAATTCCGTGGGTTTGAGAGCTTGGCTTTCTTTAGTGGTGTAGTCGCGAGATTGGATTTTATTCATGATGGCAGCGTAGGTCGAAGGACGACCGATGCCGAGCCGCTCGAGTTCTTTGACGAGCGAGGCTTCTGTAAAGCGAGGTGGAGGTTTGGTGAAAGACTGGGTAGCAAGGATATCGAGAAGAGACAGAGGCATGTTGGGTTCGAGGGGAGGTAGAAGTTTCGTATTCTCCTCTTCTTCGGGTTCTGCGTGGGTCTTGTCTTTTTTCTCTTCGTAGGCTGCGAGATAACCGTTGAATTTAAGCATAGAACCAGTTGCTCGGAGGGACAGGTCTTGGTCAGTGCTGATATCGGCAGAGACGGTATCGTAGACGGCGGAGGTCATTTGAGACGCGACGAAACGGCGCCAGATAAGGAGATAGAGTTTGTATTGGTCGGCCGTAAGATAGGGGCGGACGAGTTCGGGATCGCGGGTTGGATCAGTGGGACGGATTGCTTCGTGGGCTTCTTGCGCTGTTTTCTTGGAGGCGTAGAGGCGAGGCTGTTCGGGGAGATATTGTTGGCCAAAGCGTTGTTGGATGTAGGCGCGGGCGGCAGAAATAGCCTCTGGAGCGATGTTGACTGAGTCGGTTCTCATATAGGTGATGAGACCTTCTGCACCCAGGTGTTTCATATCGATCCCTTCGTAGAGATCTTGGGCAATGCTCATCGTGCGAGAGACAGAAAAGCCGTAGTGGCGACTTGCTTCTTGTTGTAAAGTGGAAGTGATGAAGGGAGGAACTGGATTGCGCTTTTTTTCCTTCTTTTCGACACTTTCTACGTGGTATTTGGCCTTGCGGAGTCGAGCAGTGAGGCTGTCGGCGGTTTTTTGATTAGAAATGAGAAAACAGGGCTTCTCGTTGATTTGCTCTTTTTCGACTTTTAAATTATCGACAGCATAGAGATAGGCAGTAAAGGGGCGCTCTTTAGAAGGACTTTCTAACTGCGTTTCAATGGTCCAATATTCGACTGGCTTAAAGGCCTGTATCTCTTTTTCTCGATCGACGACGAGTTTTAAAGCGACAGATTGAACGCGGCCTGCAGAGGATCCGTTATGACCTCGTTTTACTTTCCGAGTAAGGATGGGAGAAATTTTATAGCCGACCATACGATCGAGGAGTCGACGGGCTTGCTGGGCATGAACAAGATCGATGTCAATATCACGCGGGTGTTTGAGGGATTCTTGAACGGCAGTTTTGGTAATCGATTGGAAGGCAACCCGTTTAATCTTTGTATTTTTAGGGAGGATCGAAGAGATATGCCAAGCAATCGCTTCCCCTTCGCGGTCGGGATCAGGGGAGAGGTAGACAATGTCTGCTTTTTTTGCGGCTTCTTGCAGTCGTTTAATGACGTCGGCCTTATCGGGAAGAGTGACATAAGTAGGTTCAAAATCGTGCTCTATGTCAATGCCAAATTCTCGTTGAGGTAAATCGCGAATATGGCCTAACGAAGACTCAAAGGTGTACTCAGAGCCCAAGAATTTACGAAGAGTTTTAATCTTCGTCGGAGATTCGACAATGACGAGGGCTTTGCCCATTTATGTTTTACCCCTAAACCGTCGAGATGGTAGCGGATTGTCGTTCGAAATGCAAGCATATGATTTATGTGTTGCGCAACTTTTTTTGATTTTTAAGGAGGAAAAAAGAGGCCCTTTATTCTTTATCAGGCCCTCCGATATTCTGGTGGCATGTCTGATGAAGAATTATTAATTTGGAATCAAAAAGGACTTATTCCGGGGCCTGGCGAAAGTGAAGAAGCTTTTCGGCAAAGGATTGAGGGGGTAGAGGGGGATGGTTTGCCGAGAGAGCATTGGGAGTTGGCACGCGAGCAGTTGAAAGAGTTGTTTGATTTTGAGCCTGGATGCTTAAAGGCCTTTTACTCGAATGAAAAGTTGACTCCTTGGCAAGGGGCGGCCTGTTGGATTGAGGGGGGGCACTCGGTTCTTCAGCTCAGAGAGGGGTTTCGCAAGGGGCGGTACCTGGGAATATATAGGAGAGAAGAGGTATTGGCCCATGAGGCGGTTCATGCTGCTAGGGCGGCGTTCCAAGAGACTGAGAATGAGGAGTTTTTTGCTTTTGCCACGGCAAGGGAAAGGTGGCGCAGAGTGCTGGGACCTATAGTAAGGAGGCCTTGGGAGGTATGGCTCCTGGGGGTCTGGGGTCTGGGGGGGATTTGGGATGGCTTTACATGGATAGGGGCAGGGGTCGTGAGTCTCGGGTTTTGCCGTTTGATCCGGCAGCATTGGCGGTTGAGGCGAGCGGCGGAGACTTTGCTAAAAAGAGTGGGGGAGCCAAAGAGAGCACGAGCCATTTTATTTCGCATGACCGATGAGGAAGTTCGAAAGTTAGCTCGAGGAGAATGGGTTGAAGGGGATGAGACACTTCGCTGGCGTTTGATTCGAAAAGCTTATATGATGAATGGATTCAAGGAGTCTTTATGGCAGAAAAAATAGTGGTTCAACAGGACGAATGGAAAAAAGAAGCGAATCGCTTTAAATACGCGACAGAATTAGAAGCTGGAAATATTCTTTTTTTCCCAGAGACGCCTTTTGACTTTCCTCCAGAGGAAAAAATTTTTTTACTTCAGCAAAGGCAAGCGTCTTCAAAGGGGCGAAAAAATATTGCTTACAAGCCACAGTTGGATAAGATCACCAACCACGACTCAAAAGATCCGGAGACTGCCCAGAAAATGTTGGACGTATTGCGCAATTATTCCCAAAGAGCCACTCACTTTTTATCGGAAATTCTTTCTCCTTATGCAAGAGGATGGAAGCATGATTATGCGAGTTTCCGTCCTTTTCAAGAGCAAGGGAGAAAATTGCGATTGCGGGCTCGCAATGACTTGCTTCATGTCGATGCATTCCCGACAAGACCCCTTCATGGCGCTCGCATTTTGCGCTTTTTCACGAATATCAATCCAACAGAGGGAAGGCGATGGATTACGTCGCGGCCGTTTGGAGAATTAGCGGCCTCTTTTGGGGGAGAACGTGGAGTGCCTTTTCCTTCTTCGGTCGGTTATTCGCTAAAAGAGAGACTTGAGCGAAAAATGAAGGAATTTGTAGCAAAAACGGGTGTGAAAATTCCTCTTCGCTCTCCCTATGATGTATTCATGCTTAAGATGCATCACTTCCTAAAAGAAAATGAGGATTTTCAAAAAAATTGCCCGAAAGATCATTGGGAATTCCCGCCGAACTCATGTTGGGCGGTCTTTACCGATTTGGTATCTCATGCAGCATTATCGGGGCAATATGCGTTGGAACAGACGTTTATTGTGCCGCAGAATGTGCTCTTATTTCCTGAAAAGTCGCCAGTGAGCATTTTGGAGCGATTATCAGGAAAAAATATGGTCAATATTGAATTTCTATCGAAGATGCTTGCGAGCCGAGGCTGAACCGATTTTGAGTTGCTTTCGGTATTTAGCGATGGTTCGGCGAGCAATTGCATGTCCTTCTTTGCTGATCTGTTCTGCGAGTTGATCGTCGGTCAGAGGGGAATGTTTGTCTTCTTGAGCGATGAAAAATTGTAAGATCCGTTTGACCGATTCATTAGAAGAAGAGGGAATCAGAGAATGAAGAGGCAAAAGGCCAGAAGGTGTTGCTAAATACTTATTGGAAAGGGCGCGAGAAATGGTTGATTCGTGGACTTGAAAGCGGGTGGAAAGCTGAGACGCCGTGATTGGAAGAAGGGGGCCTTTTTGATTGAGGAAAGCGGTTTGTTTGGAGACGAGAAAAGAGGCGAGTGAGAGAAGGAGTTTGCGACGGCGCTGCATGGAGCGAATCAGCCATTTGGCAGAGGCGGCAAACATGCGAATGGTTTGTTTTTCAAGGGGCGCAAGATTCGGAAGCTCTAAGTATTCAGTTTTTAAGCGGAATTTAGGAAGAGAGTCTTCGATCGGTTCGACGATCCATTGGTGATCGATTTTAATAAGCCGAAGATCGGGATAAATCGGTTGGACAGGAGCAGGAGCAAACGTAGAAGCTGGGCGAGTCGAGAGCCGGGAAAGAATCTCGATAGCATTCGCTAGATCGGCATCGCGAAGTTTTTTCTTGAGAAGAGCATAGCGGCCTTGAAGGAGATCGGTAAAGGCGTCGCGGACGAGCTGATAAGCAGAAGAGTGGTTGAGTTTTTTCCGTTCGAGCTGGAGTAAAAAGGCTTCCTGGAGAGAGCGGGCAAAAATGCCAGGGGGGTCGAATGTTTGAAGAACGCGAAGCACAGGTTCAATTCGCATGAGAGGAAGTTGCAGAAGAGCGGCGATTTCTTCGAGCGGTGCTGCTAAAAATCCTTTTTCATCGAGATGAGAAATAAAGGTTTGAGCGATTTCTTGGTCGAAAGGCTGGGGAAGGGCTTCTCGAATCTGAGAAAGGAGATGATCGAAAAGAGAGAGGGAGGCAGCTATTTCGGGCACTGGGCGGGGGGAAGGGAGAGAGGAAAGACCTTCTGATTCGAATTCCAGGAGAGGGTTTTTCTCAATTTCTTCTCGCAAAAAGGTAGAGAGTTCGATTTGAGGGAGTTGTAAAAGTTGAAGAGCCCGTTGAAGAGCTTGTGCTAGGTGAAATTGGGTCTGGGGCTGAAGATTGAGTTTCATCAGGTCTCCGGAAACCCGGTCCTTTAGGGCCGGGTAATTCACATCCAAATTTGGGAGGAGTTCGAAACTCCTCCCAAATCATTCCCCGTCCTTTAGGGTGGGGTTCATAGCTCACTGTTTACTTCCCGCCATAGCACAGGGGTATAAAGAAAAATAGAGAGATGTTGAAGCAAAGGGATAAGGACCGTAAGATAGGAAAATCATGATGCCAAGAGCTGCTGTTTTTTCTCACAATGGGTTGGGAGACGGGATCAATATGTTGGTTTTGTCTCATAATTTGCATCTCAATGGATTTGTCGTAGAGACCTATCAAAATACGATGGGGTCTATGCAAAATTGGTTTCCTCATTTGCCTGTAAAGCCATATCCCCCCATGGAAGAGCTATCTTCTGTTTTACATGCCTATGATTGGTACTTTGTTGTTTGGAATGATACAAATGAATTTGTGCTGCGGTTGATTGAGGAGGGAAAGCGTCGATTCCCTGAAAGAATGAAAGTCATTTATATCTATCCTTCGCCAAACATTATTAATGAGCCTTATTACTCCGATTGCTTAATCGATCCCAAACTCTCTCTCGCTCAGAATATGCGCAACCTATGTGAAAAAGTAATGCATTTTCCCAAGATAGCGCGTGGGAGCGGATTGATTGCGCCAGAAGGTCTTATTTTTCGCAAATACCCCAAACGGGTCATCGTCCATCCAACGAGTGGAAGAGAGTCAAAAAATTGGCCGAAAGAGAAGTTTGTAAAGCTCGCAGGCCACCTCAAGGAAGAGGGGTTTTTGTCTGTATTTGTGCCAGGAATGAAGGAGATGGCTCAGTGGAGGGATGTTGCGATTCAAGGGTTTGAGGTCGTTGATTTCCCGAGCCTCGATGAATTAGCGAGATATATTTACGAATCGGGTTATCTGATAGGGAACGATTCGGGAGTAGGCCACTTAGCTTCCGCTCTGGGAATTCGGACGCTGATCTTTTGTCGGAGAAAGGCGGTTTCGAAATTATGGGGGCCAAGCTTTTCAGAAAGCATTGTTCTTACGCCAAACCGACTGATTCCAAACATTCGAAGCTTACGGCTTCGAGATCAATATTGGCAAAAATTCATTTCAGTGAACAAAGCACGACGAGGATTTGAGATCCTCATTCAAATGTAAAGCCGCTTTACATTTAGGAATAAATGGGAAAGAAAGGTTAATCACCCAAGACCGCCGGGGTGCTCCGCCCCTGCCCCCAGGGGCCTACCTGCGGCTTCGAGGACCAGTCGTTACACTCCTTTTCGCGTATTCCCACCCCTAAAGGCGATGTGCCTTTGGGGACCCCGGCGCCGCTCGCCGTGCATAGCACTGTCTTCGCGTAAGACTGCGCCGCGAATCCTCTTTGTCCTCGGTAGGCGCGGGCTGCAATGACGCGCTTCGCGTTGCATTGCAGTGCTTTCCTTGTCTTACGTCTTGGTTTATAAACGATGCCTGAGGAATTGCTAGGTTCTGCAACGCGCAACGAAGTTCGTCGTTGCAGCCCGAGCCCGCTGAGACACAGCAGAATCGCGGCGCAGCCTTACGCGAAGACAGTGCTATGCACGGCGAGCGGCGAGCACGCGATAGGATGCCTGTCAGGACATTCGGTCTGCAAAGTCTCAGTTAGGGCCCCTGGGCCGCGGGGGCGGAGCATCCCGACGGGTTAGGGTGATTCACCCTTCTTCCTTTATTTCTTCCAAATGTAAAGCCGCTTTACATTTGGGGGAAGTTATTGGCTGTAAGGTTGTAACTTGGCAAATCGGGCGACGAGGGATCGAGTTGTGCCACTTTGCGGGAAGAGCACTTCGTAAGTAAGACCAAATGATCCTTCAAATGATTTCTGAACGATTCCCATTCCAAATTGCTGGTGGTAGACTTTGTCTCCGGAGGAGAATTTTCCTGGCGAGGGGCTCTCTTCAGTCGTGGAGTGGGGAGAAAGATTATTGAGAAACTGGGCGGGGATCTCTTTGAGGAAGCGAGAGAGAGTCATGGTACGTACTGTGCCCCAGAGAAAGCGACTTGAAGCGGCAGTGAGATAGAGCAGCCGTTTAGCGCGGGTCATGCCGACGTAGAAAAGTCTGCGCTCTTCTTCAATAGCCTCTGCCTTTCCTTTGGAGTTGGCGTGTGGGCAAATGTCTTCTTCCAAGCCAACGACGAAGACGAGGGGAAACTCAAGCCCCTTGCTGTTGTGGAGAGTCATGAGTTTTACAGCTGGGAGATGGGTCGTTTCATCGGTTGAGGAGCGCAGGGAGAGTTCTTCAAGGAAGTTGAGCAGCGTGGGATCTTCCCGTTCTTCTTCCCATTCGGCTGCTTTTCCAATGAGTTCGTCGAGGTTTTCCTTTCGGTCTTGTTCTGTCTCAGGATCTTCTTTGAGATAGTTGAGATATTGGGTTTGCGCAATGGTTTCGGCAATCAGTTCGTGAATTTTAAGAGAGGGACGCTGATTGCGAAGGCGATGAATGAGTTCGATGTAGCTCTTCAGGCCGCTGTGTTGCTTAGCGCTGAGTTTGGGGGAAAAATCTGGACGAGCAATAAGTTCTTCACAGAAATGAAGGATAGACATCTTTTTTTCTGCAGCCAAAGCGAGGATTTTTTCAAGGGTGACGGGGCCGAGGCCCCGCTTGGGGATATTGATCGTGCGGAGGAAGGAGATGATATCGGTATTTGAGATGACGAGGCGCAAAAAGGAGAGGATATCTTTGATTTCGCGACGAGCATAGAAAGAGAGTCCTCCGATAATTTGGTAGGGAATACGACCGGCGAGGAGGGCATCTTCAAAAGGACGCGATTGAGCATTGGTGCGATAGAAGATAGCTATGTCGTCGTAAGAGAAACCCTTTTCAAGAACTTGCCGAAGAATTTGATTCCCGATGAATTCGGCCTCTTGCCGTTCTGTATGAGCAGTGAAGAGGCGAATTTTTTCTCCTTCTCCGTTGGCACTCCACAGTTTCTTTTCGTAACGATGTAGATTGTGTTCGATGAGAGCGTTGGAGGCTTGGAGAATATTGTCCGTGCTGCGGTAGTTTTGTTCGAGGGTGATTACTTTTGCCCCGGGGAAGTCTTGTTCAAAATTGAGGATGTTTTGATAGCGGGCGCCGCGCCACGAATAGATGGATTGGTCGGGATCACCGACGGCGAAAATATTGCGGTGTTGTTCGACGAGGAGCTTTGCAAGAGTATATTGAGCGAAGTTGGTGTCTTGGTATTCGTCAATCAGAACGAAGAGCCACCGATTTTGGTATTCGCGACGAGCATGTTCGTTTTCTTGGAGGAGGCGAACGGTTAGATAGAGGAGATCATCAAAATCAAGGGCATTGCACTCCTTGAGTTTGGATTGGTAAAGCACATAGACGCTAGCAAAGAGTTTTTCTTCCGCTTTTTCAGGGGGATGGAGATTGTTTTTAGCGGTTGAAATTTGAGCTCGCATCTCTTTGAGAAGCCCTTTTTCTTCGGTGAGCTGGAGTTGCTGTAAGCAATTGCGGAGAAGTTTTTCGCTGTCGTCTTCATCGTAGATCGCAAAATCTTTTCGATAGCCGAGAAGCTCGATCGATTCGCGCAAAATGCGAGCGCCGAGACTATGGAAAGTGCAGGCAAGCACTTGGGCATTTTTCAAGGCGCGGATGCGAGAGCGCATTTCTTCGGCTGCTTTGTTTGTGAAGGTGACAGCGAGAATATCGGAAGGGACTATGCCAAGTTCGATGAGGTGAGCGATTCGGTGGGTGACGACGCGAGTTTTGCCCGAACCTGCGCCTGCAAGGACTAACAGAGGTCCTTCAACATGGCGAGCAGCTTCTTGTTGGGCAGGGTTTAATTCACTCATGGATGAGAAGTTTAACGAATTGGGTTGATTTAGAGAATGGGTTTGCGGAGTTCCCCTTCGCGGAGGCCGAGATTGCCATAGCGATGGTAATCAATGCTAAGGGAGACTTCTCGCAGGTAATGTAGAAGTTCGATGCGACCGTTCGCGAGAACGGGGGCATGGATAATGTGTGTGGCGGAAACGGCAGAAGCTTCTTTGAGTGCAGCAGAGGGTGGAGTAAGAATGAGAATTCGTTCGATGGAGCCGCTGCGGACACGATTGAGGAATTGGTTTTCGTCTTCTTCGATGACGCGAATGAAGGGAGTGAGTTCGATCCAAGGAAGCGAAGAAGAAGCGCTGATTTCAAGAGAGGAGCCGACAGTGAGCGCTGCAGCGCAGGAACGGAGGACAGAAAGGGGAGAAGAGTCTTTCTCAAGGCGAAGAACAATGCCTTTGCGAGGAAGATAGCGAAAGAAATTGTCTTGTCCGACGACTTTGGTCGGATCTCGATCTTGCCGCATCCGCTTCCACCAGTAGGCGTAATTAGAGACGCTGGCAGTCCATAGGCCGAGTTCTTCTGCGCTCAGTTCAATTTTTTCGAGGAATGAGGTGAGGTTATTGACTGCTTCGTTGACAGGGGCTTTCTCTTTTGGCAGGCCGATTTGAGTCCCTTTCATGAATTCGCGGAGATAGTTGGGGCCGCCTGCTTTCGAGCCATTGCCAAAGTTGCTGGCTTTGGTGCCGCCAAAAGGTTGTCGTCGGACGATGGCTCCAGTGGTTCCTCTGTTAATGTAGAGATTACCGGCGATGATGTGTTCGATCCAGTAATCTTGCTCTCGTTCATCGAGGCTGTGTAGACCTGAGGTGAGGCCGAAAGGAACTGCATTAGCCAACTCAACAGCGTGAGCGAGGTGATTGGCTCGCATCAGCCCCAACACAGGACCAAAAAGCTCGGTCATATGTGTGAAGCTTCCTGGCTTTACATGGAGCTTGATACCAGGACTCCAGAGGCTTGGGTTTTGGGGGTCTTGCTGTGGTTCTAAGAGCCATTCTTCACCTGGTTCAAGGTGGGTAAGGGCTCGTTTGAGAACGCCGCGCGGTTCGTGAATGAGAGGGTTGATTTTTGTAGAGAGTTGATAAGAAGGACCCGCTTTTAAACTGGAGACGGCCTCGCGCAAGTGTTTGAGGAAATGAGGATCATCGTAGACTTCGGCTTCGAGAATGGCGAGTGAAGTAGCAGAGCACTTTTGTCCACAATGGCCAAACGCGGATTGAATTAAATCTTTGATAGCGAGATCGCGATCGGAAAGAGCGGTGATGATCATCGAATTTTTTCCGCCTGTCTCTGCCGCGAGATCGAGGCCGGGACGCAGCTGGAGGAATTTCTTCGCTGTGTCGGTCCCTCCTGTGAGAATAACGCAGTTGACTCGAGGATCGGCGATGAGTTGAGAGCCAGCTCCTTCTCCAGAGCAAGGAACGAACTGGAGCACTTCTTTTGGAACTCCCGCATCCCAGAAGGCATTGATTACATGCCAAGCGACAAGGACGGTGTCTGAAGCGGGTTTAAAAAGGACGCAGTTGCCGGTGACGAGGGCGGCGAGAATGCCACCGGCTGGAATAGCAGCGGGAAAATTCCACGGGGAAGCGACTAAAATAGTTCCTTTGGGTTCCCAACGGATGTCTTTCATCGCGGCCATTTTTTCCATCTGGCGGCGGTAATATTCTGCAAAGTCGATTGCTTCAGAAACTTCGGGGTCTGCTTCTAAGATGACCTTGCCTGCATCGGCGATCATCGCGCCGATCAACTCGCCTCTTCGCTCTCTCAATTTTTGAGCTACCCGTGCTAGAAGATGGCTTCGGTGTTCGACAGTGGTGGAAGCCCATTCTTTTTCATGCGCTTTGGCGCCTCGAAGAGCTTCTTCAATGTGATGTTTGCTGGCCTTGGCGTAATGATAGAGAGGCTTTGAAGGATCATTAGGACTGTAGCCGACGCCCTCTTGATTATCGCGAATTTCTTGGCCGCCAATGACTAGTGGGAGGGGATCAATTGTCGGATGCTTCCACTTTTGAGTGATCGATTCTGCCCAGCGCCGGTTTTGTGGAAGAGAAAAGTCGGTATCAGCTTCGTTTTCAAAGGGCGTATGGAGTTCGGGAGCGATGGGATGCGAGAGACGATTTTGGAGCCGGCGAGGTTGGGAGGGAACTGTTTCAATCTCATCGCAAGATTCAAAGAAGAGAGAATTCTGCATTTCCCAGTTTTCAGTGCCCGGCTTGAGGCCGAAAGCGTGGCGAAGAAAGTTCTCTGGGCCAGTGTTTTCATCGAGGCGGCGGATCAGATATGCAATGGCGTGCTGGAATTCTTCTTTGGTTGCGACCGGACAGTAAAGAAGAATATCGCCGGTGAGTTGTTGGACGACGCGTCGCATATGATCGGCCATCCCCTCAAGCATTTCAAAGCCAGTGTAGGGCTCTACTTGATTTTCAGCTCGGACGAGCATGGCAAATGCGATATCGAAGAGATTGTGGCTGGCAATTCCAAGGCGGACGGCTCGAGAGTTTTCGGGGATGCAGCCGTAGAGAACCATTCTCTTGAAATTGGCATCGACTTCCATCTTTGAGGTGTAAGGAGCTTGTGGCCAACCCTTCAATGAAGCTTCAAATTGCTCCATAGCGAGATTGGCTCCTTTGACGATGCGGATCTTGATCGGAGCCCCGCCATTTTGGAGTCGTTTTTTCGCCCATTCTGTTAATTCTTTTTGCACTTCATATGAATCCGGGAGATAGGCTTGTAGCACAATCCCTGCGGAGAAATGGTGGAATTCGGGTTCGTTGAGAACTTTTTTAAAGACGGCAACGGTCAGCAGGAGATCGCGATACTCCTCCATGTCCAAGTTGATGAATTTATGGCCATTCGGAGTTGGGTTTTCCATCGCAGCTCGGTAAAGGAGCTTCAAGCGATCGGCGATGGATTCGATCGTCTCTTCCCACGCAAGGAGATGAATTTGGCTGAAAATGGTAGAGATCTTGATCGATACGTAATCTATGTCGGGATTTTTGAGGTCATCGAGATAAACTTGGAGTCTTTTCTTTGCTTCTGTTTCGCTGAGGATTGCTTCGCCCAGGTGATTGAGATTGAGGCGAACTCCTTGGGCTTTCCTCTCTTGGATGTGTTTGGCGAGGAGAGCGGATTCGCCTGGAAGAATCACGCGAGAAGTTTGTTTGCGAAGCTCATAAGTGACGACCGGTATGAGCGATTGACCGATCGTTGGAGTCAGCGATTTGAAAGCGAACAGTTGGAGCCGTTTGAGCCAGTCGAAATAGTGCGGTACGCCGAGTTGGTGCAGCAGGTAGATGATTTGATCGGCTACTCGTTTATTAGAAGAACTTCGGAAACATTCGTCTGTGAGAGCGGTCGTAAAGGCTTTACCGATGGGATCGCGCATTAGCCGAGCGAGTTGGTGCTGAACTTTGCGCTCAGAGCCTGTGATAATACGAGATGATTCTGCTAGCATCAGAGAGGCCAGTTCAATAGCCAACCGCTTGCGCTCGGCCATTGACTGGGCTTTACCCTTCACGTTCTCAATTATTTCTGACGCTTCATCAAGCATAAGAACAATCTTGGCACAAAAAGTTTTAGCGAGCAATAATGGCGTTGATGAAAGCGTATTTTTTTCTCCTCTTAGCGGCTCATCTTCTCTATGGGACGGTCGTCCCCGGTGTCGAAGTGTTTTTTACAGAAAAAAAATACCTCGACTGGAAAGGGAAGAAAATCGGGCTTATCACCAATCACACCGGCATTGATAGCCAGATGCGCTCGACGCTCGAACTGTTCGTCGAGCATCAGGGCGAATATCAGTTAGCCGCTCTGTTCTCGCCAGAGCATGGATTGTTCGGCCAACACTATGCGTGGGAATCGGTCGATCACCAGAAGTGGAAAGAAATTCCTGTGTATAGCCTCCATGGAGTTACTCGACGACCGACGAGCGAGATGTTAAAGGGAATCGATATTCTCATTTACGACATTCAATGCACAGGCGTACGGGCTTACACTTATCCGACTACGCTCTTTTATGCCATGGAAGAAGCGGCGAAGAGAGGTATTGAAGTGGTTGTGTTGGATCGCCCCAATCCGATTAACGGCATCGTAGTCGACGGACTTATGCTCGAGGATAAGTGGCGCTCTTTTATTGGATATGTCAATGTCCCTTATTGTCATGGGATGACGATTGGAGAGCTGGCTCAATTGTTCAATTCGGAATACAAGATTGGCTGCAAATTAAAAATTGTTCCGATGAAAGGATGGAAGCGAAAAATGTCTTTTGCTGAGACAGGACTTGCATGGATTCCACCGAGTCCGAATGTGCCTGAGCCCGATACCCCTCTTTATTGCCCCACGACAGGGCTTCTCGGAGAGTTGCAGATTAGCAATATTGGCATTGGCTTTACATTGCCATTCAAAGTGGTGGGAGCTCCTTGGATCGATGCAAATGAATTTGCCGAAAAACTCAATGCGCAAAAGTTACCTGGCGTTCAATTTCAGCCTTACTGTTACAAGCCATTTTGGGGGTTGTACAAGGGAATCGATTGCCAAGGGGTGTTGATTCGAGTCACAGATTCAAAAATTTATCGCCCAGTGGCTGTGCAATATCTGATTTTGGGAATGCTCAAGAGTTTATATCCCAAAGAATTCATGGACCGTCTGACGAAGAAGGAAGGAGCGAAAGATCTGTTTTGTAAAGCGAATGGGACAGAAATGGTCTATCGTATTTTGTCTGAAGAGAAATATCCCGCTTGGAAGCTCATCGATCTCCAAAAAGAAGAGCGGGAGAAATTCTTAGAAATGCGCGCAAAGTACTTGATCTACTTGGAAAATCAAATGTAAAGCCGCTTTACATTTAGAAATTTTTCTTCTAAAATGACTGTTTGAAAAGGAGGTTTCTCATGAAAAAAATTAAGCCGCTCGGCAATCGGATTGTCGTCCAAAGGCAAGAAATCACCGCCTCGAAAGGGGGCATTCTTCTCCCCGAATCTGCCCAGGAAAAACCGAAGCAAGGAAAAGTGGTCGCAGTAGGACCTGGAAAAGTAGATGAAAAAGGTCATAAGCATACGGTTGAAGTGAAAGTAGGTGACCGCGTGCTCTTCTCTTCCTATGGCGGTACCGAATACAAAGTGAATGAAGAAGACTTTTTAATCCTTTCTGAAGAAGATGTATTGGCTGTTTTAAATTGAGGGAATAACCATGGCTAAATTACTGCAATTCAACGAAGAAGCACTGAAATCGATTTTGAAAGGAGTGAGAACTCTTGCGAAAGCAGTGATTGTAACATTGGGGCCTAAGGGTCGCAATGTGGTCATTGGAAAAGGGTTTGGCTCTCCCTCTTCGACGAAAGATGGGGTTACAGTAGCCAAGGAAGTTCATCTTAAAGACAAGTTTGAAAACATGGGCGCGCAGCTGGTGAAAGAGGCTGCTTCCAAAGCAAATGATACAGCAGGCGATGGGACGACAACAGCGATCGTGCTGGCTGAAGTCATGTTCGCGGAAGGACTGAAGAATGTCGTTGCTGGCGCTAACCCGATGGATGTAAAGCGAGGAATGGACAAGGGAGTTCGCGCGCTTGAAGAGGCACTGAAAAAACTCGCTAAACCGATTAAAACGCCTGAGGAAATTCGGCAGATCGCAACCATCTCCGCCAATAATGACGCTGATATTGGAGCGATCATTGGCGAAGCGATGCAAAAAGTGGGAAAAGATGGCATTGTAACCATCGGCGAAGCAAAGGGAATTGAAACAGTTCTAGAAGTAGTTGAAGGGATGCAGTTCGGTAAAGGCTATATTTCTCCTTACTTCATCACGAATGCTGAGAAGATGTCGATTGAGTTAGAAAATGTCTCCATTTTTATCACAGACAAAAAGCTCTCGAGCGCCAAAGAGGTGGTTCCTTTCCTAGAAAAAGTGATGGGTCGAGGGAGTCGTCCTCTGTTGATCATTGCGGAAGATATCGAAGGAGAGGCTCTTGCTACTCTCGTCGTAAATAAAGTAAAAGGTGGATTGCCGCTAGCGGCCGTGAAAGCACCTGGATTTGGCGATCGAAAAAAGGCGATGCTCGAAGATTTAGCTATATTGACCGGAGCTACGCTTGTCTCAGAAGAGTTAGGTTTCCGATTGGAAGATGTGGGCGCTGAAGTGCTTGGATCAGCCAAAAAAGTCAAGATTGCCAAAGAAGAGACTACGCTGATTGATGGCGCGGGCAAAGACGCTGACGTGAAGAAGAGAGTTGCGCAGATTAAACATGAAATTGAGCAATCGACTTCTGATTATGATCGCGAAAAGCTCGAAGAACGGCTTGCGAAGCTTGCGGGTGGAGTCGCGATGGTCAACGTAGGTGCTGTCACTGAGACGGAAGCCAATGAAAAGAAAGCCCGCATCGAAGATGCTCTGCACGCGACTCGTGCGGCCGTTGCACAAGGAATTGTGCCAGGCGGCGGGGTAGCGCTCATCCGAGCTTCGAAAGCGCTGGATAAGTTAAAACTGACCGGAGATGAAGCGATTGGCTTAGACATTTTGCGCAAAGCTTGCTTTGCTCCTGCGAGCGCAATTGCCAATAACTGCGGAAAGAACGGCGGCATGATCGCTGAAAAGATCGGAGAAAATGAGGGAGCTTGGGGGTACAACGGGCTCACTGATGAATTTGCTGATCTCGTTAAAGATGGAGTGATCGATCCTGTCCTAGTGACCATAAGCGCTCTCATTTATGCGGCTTCCATTGCGGGCATGCTCATCACTATTTCTGCTATTATCACTGATAAGCCTGAGCCTAAAAAATCGACTCCTGCAATGCCAAATCCAGGGATGGGCGGCATGGGCGGCATGGGCGACTTCGGCGGGATGATGTAAGAACCAGTGTTTATCTATTTCTCCAGAAAGAGGGGAGCAACAGGAGAAGGACGACGTAGTATTCAAGTCGTCCTAACAGCATCCAGAGGATAGAAAGAACTTTGGAGAGCGGCGATAGGAAGGCAAAGGAGTCGATAGGTCCTGCTGCTCGAAATCCAGTGCCGACGTTATTTAAAAGGCAAGCGACCAAGCCGAGAGAGGTCTCTGGATCGACGCCATCTAAAACATAGCTCACAGTTCCAACAATCGTAAACAGCGCCACAATACAAAAGAAAGCGAGCACGGTGAGTGCGTTTTTGTCATCGACTTCCGAAGAGCCGATACGTAACGTTCGAATGCTATCTGGCCGATAGATCGATTCCAATCGATGTTGGATAATTTTAAATAAGATGTAGAAGCGCGAAGTTTTAATTCCTCCTGCAGTAGAACCTGACATTCCCCCAATAAACATGAGAAGAAGCATGAACATTTGCGCAGCAAACGGCCACGTGTCGTAATTCGCTGTAACGAAGCCGGTCGAAGACTGTATCGAGAGAGCCTGGAAACTGCCAAGGCGAAAGGCGTCACCGATCGAATAGACTGGCAGGAGGAAAAAAGAGACGAGAAGGCAACCGCCTAAGGCGGTGGCGAGAAAGAGGAGAAAGTCGGGGACGTAAATGCGGGAAAATTTGAGACGGAGAGCTTGAAAATAGAGAGAGAAGTTAATGCTCCCCGCTATCATGAAGGCAAATACGATCCATTCGGTGATTGAAGAATGGTAACTGGCTATGCTTTCATTTCGAATGGAAAAGCCGCCGGTGGAAATATTGCTCAATGAAATGCAGACTGCGTCGAAGAGGGGAAGAGAGGAGTTTGTGAAGAGAAGTAGAGCGATCTCGAGAAGAGTGAGGCAGAGATAGAGTTTCCATAGGCGAGCAGAGGTCTCTTTGATCCGAGGGCTAATTCCCTCCTTAATCGGGCCAGAGGTTTCCACTTGGTAGAGAAATTTTCCTCCGACTTGTAGGGCGGGTAGAACGGTTAGAAAGATGACGACGATTCCAAGGCCTCCGACCCACTGAAGAAGGCTTCGCCAAAGAAGAATGGCCTTGCTAACAGCTTCGATGCTCGAATGGAGGATTAAGCCTGTACTTGGGTCGCGCACCGGTGCCACTGTGCCGTAACAGACGTAGGTTTTTTCAGGGATGTGAGAATTGGTGATGAGGATGGGGATTTCATCGCCGCTTGGATTGTACATTTTAGGGCAGATGACTGAGGCGCCCGTGGTTGTGAGGCCTGAGATTGCTTCAAAATAGGCGTCGAGCGGATTGGTGAGTGTGCAGCTAAAATAAAAGGGAAGGGCGCTGACAAACGAGGTGACGAGCCAGATGGAGACGACGAGAAGAATTCCTTCGCGCCGATTGAGGTGGCCATTAGAGGGGCCCCCGTAGAAGCGAAAGAAGAGGGCGATCGCTAAACAGATTGCGATTGTGAGGGCAAACGCATTTGTCGAGTGAGGTTGGGGGTGGGTGTCAGGAGAGATGAATTGCCAATACGCAGCTAAGAACAGCGGAAGGGTCATGAGGATTGCGAGGTAGAGGAGGTATTTGGAAAGAATACGGGCAATTTCGCGAGAGAGTTGCATATTTAGGTCGCAAATAGATGTTGTAAATGCTCGAGGCGATGAGGGCTGCAAAGAGCGATCACGGTATCATCGGGGCAAAGAATGCTGTTTCCTCTGCCAACCAAGACGCGTCCATGGTTTTCAATGACAGCGATGAGGAGATCGCGAGGAAATTGAGAACTCAATTTTGAAAGAGGAATCCCAAGCAATTTGGAGGCACCAGCGACTTTGATCTCGACAATTTTGGCAGCATCATTGGAAAGAGAGGCGACGGAGAGAATGGTGTTTTCATGGAGGATGGCTAAAAGGCGATTGGCGATGTTGAGGCGGGCAGAAAGAGCGGGAGTTACGCCAGCTTTTTCCAGGAGAGGGACATAGGCTGGATCGCCCGTCAGGGCTACGACTTTAGGGCAGCCCAGGTGTTTAGCTAGAGAACAAATGAGGAAGTTGACGCCATCATCTCCTGTGCAGCATACGAGCGCATCGGCTGTTTCGATGTGTTCTTCGCTGAGGAGAGAGGGGTCTTTGCCGTCTCGGTTGAGGATGGTCGCTTGAGGAAGTTGGTCGGCGAGTGCGAGACAACGAATGGGATTTTTTTCGATGATGCGAACAGAAACGCGCTGCTGAAGAAGAAAGTGTGCGAGGTGAAGGGCGATCGAAGAGCCACCGACAAGAACAACTGATTTGACTCGTCGCTCGGGGACGTGGAATAGTTCGTGGAGATTGAGCATGATTTTCGTATCGCCCACGACGGTGAGCTCGTCGCCAGGAAGAATGTAGTCTTCGCCGTGGGGAAAGAGGATGCGATCCCCATCGGGAGTTTTACGGCGGATCAGACCTGCAATAAGCCCTTCGGGTAAGGAAAGGTCTTTGAGAGGAATCGTCGCCCGTTTCCACTTTTCGCTGATTTGGAGGGTGCGCATCAAAATCGAGCCATGAGCAAAGTGTTCGAAGGCAATGTCTCCAGAGTGAATGAGAATTTTGAAAAGATCCTGAGCGGAGAGCATTTCAGCGCCAATGAGGTGGTCGGCATAGAAGAGTCGAGGAATGTCGAGTCGAGGGCAATTGAGATATTCGCGCGATTTAATTCGGGCGGTGGTTTTGGGGAAACCTAAATTTTTAGCGATGGAACAGGCAATGAGATTGGTTTCGTCGTCGCCAGTCGCAGCAAAAAAAAGATCGGGCTTGCTATCGAGGAGACTGTCGAGAAAATTCCAAGAAGTCCCAGATCCTAAGACAGTCGCGGCATCGACTTCGCGTGAAACTTGTTCGAGAGCTTTCGCATCTCGGTCAATCAGAGTGACGTCATGCTCTTCTTGGAGGTAAGAGGCAACATAAGAACCTGTCTCCCCAGCTCCTAAAATGACAATTTTCATCCTTTTATGATATAACAAGAGTCATTATGCAGAAACAGCCGATTGCGGCGATTGTCAACTTTTGCTCGAATGAAAGCCGCTTTATCGGGACATGCTTGGAGCAAGCGCTCCTGTTTGCTAAGCAAGTAATTGTTCCTATTTGCGATCATTTTTACGACGGTACCCCTGAAAATAGAGAATTATTGGAGCAGCTCTATAAAACTTATCCGCAATGTATTTTCATTGAATATCCCTTTATTCCATCGGAAATTCCAAGACATATTTTTAAAACAGTGACCCCGGCTCACTTTTGGCATAGCTGCTCTCGATTGGTCGGCGCCGCTTTTTTAAACGATTCTATTGAATCGGTTTTGTTTCTCGATGCCGATGAAATTCCCGATGGGGCGAGGTTTTCTGAGTGGTTAGAAGCGAGCGACTATCACCAGCATACCGTCATGAAGTTGGCGAATTATTGGTATTTTAGAGAGCCCATTTATCAAGCTCTTGCTTGGGAAGATTCCATTGTACTGATTCATGCGAGAGCTTTGTCCTCCGATTTGTTATTGCGGCAGGAAGAGCGGGATGCCATGTACAATTTATTGCCTGGTCCTAAGCGGCGTCATGTGACTGCTTCTGATGGCGAGCCGATGTTTCACCACTTTAGCTGGGTTCGAACCAAAGAGGAAATGCTCAAGAAAGTGCAGTCGTGGGGGCATCGAGGAGATCGGGATTGGACGGTGCTGGTGGAGCAAGAATTTGCGAATCCTTTCAAAGGGACCGATTTTATCCACGGCTATAAATATCGAACTGTAGCCCCTCGATTTGACTTTCGGCTGGAAGAGGCGGCTTTTCGAGCTTTGAGTCAGCAGGGGGCACCTCAGGTAATTCGGCTGACTCAAAAAAATCTTTTAGATTTATTGAAATTTAAAAAAAACCGCTTGTTGGAGTGGGTTTCTACGCTCATAAGAGGCGAAGAATAAAGAAGATAAGGGGTCATGTAAAGCGGCTTTACATTTGATCTTCATTGATTTTTAGGCGGAAATCCGCCATGATGGTCGTCTTTGAGCACTGGTAGCTCAGTTGGATAGAGTACCTGGCTACGAACCAGGGGGTCAGAGGTTCGAATCCTCTCCAGTGCAATGATCATAGAAAAATTTTCTTGCGGACCTCTCGATACAAACGCAGTTCTGGTAGGATGTAAAGCTACCGGCTGTGCAGCTGTTATCGATCCTTCAGCAGGTTCAGCAGAGCTTATTTTGAAGGAATTAGAAGCAAGAGGCCTCAAGTTAGAGAAAATTTTGCTTACTCATTCACATTGGGACCACATTGCCGATGTGCACTCTCTGAAGAAAAAGACGGGAGCGAAGGTGTATGTGCATTCATTGGATGCAGGAAATTTAGAGCAGCCCGGATCAGATGGAATTCCTCTTTTTTTCTCGATTCAAGGGGAAACGGCGGATTCTTTTTTAGAAGAGGGAATGGCGGTTGAAGTTGGAGAGCTGTCGCTGCGAGTAATTCACAGCCCTGGTCATTCGCCGGGAAGTGTGTGCTTTTATTTGCCCGAGCAGAAGATTCTGTTTTCGGGAGATACCCTTTTTCGTGGAAGCATTGGAAATCTCCATTTGCCTACCGCGCAGCCGTTGAAAATGTGGGGATCATTGCGTAAATTAGCCGCGTTGCCGTCAGAGACGCGAGTCATTCCTGGGCATGGCTGTGATACGACCCTCGGAGAAGAATCGTGGCTTATACGAGCAGAAGAGTTATTTTCGGAGTAATGGTATGTCATTGGTAGGAAAAAAAGCGCCTGAGTTTCGGGCAAAAGCAGTTGTAAAAGATAAGTTCGTTGAGGATTTTTCACTCTCCGACTATTTGGGGAAATACGTTGTCTTTTTCTTTTATCCTCTCGACTTCACCTTTGTTTGTCCCACGGAATTGCACGCATTCCAAGAACGCCTTAAAGAATTTGAAAAACGGAGTGCCCAGGTAATCGCTTGTTCTATCGATAGTTGTTTTTCCCATTTAGCCTGGTTGAAAACTCCTAAGACGCAGGGCGGTATTCAGGGTATTACCTATCCGATCGTCTCCGATATCCATAAGTCGATTGCTCGCCACTATCAAGTGCTCAATGAAGACGAAGGGATTGCCTATCGGGGTCTCTTTCTCCTCGACCGAGAAGGGATTATCCGTCACCAGCTCGTCAACGACCTTCCTCTCGGCCGCTCTGTCGATGAAGTTCTTCGATTGATCGATGCGCTCGCTTTCCATGAGCAGCACGGCGAAGTATGCCCTGCGAATTGGAAGTCGGGAACGAAAGGAATGCGCCCGAACGAGCAAGGCCTTGTCGAATTTTTCTCAGCTCGTTGATGTGAGATAATCGTAGAGATCTTTTTGCGTCGTGATGAGGCAGCTTTTGTGAACGCGGCAAATGTTATCTGAAGCATTTAAAAGAGCAGGCTCTGCAACACCCGGCAGACAGAGTGCGTGCAACATTTTCACCTCTTCTAAGAACTTAAATCCATTGTAATAATCAGCATGGCTATAGCCCTCTTCTTCCACGCGGAAGTAGATCAACTCCCGTTGAAAGAGAAGGGCTTGAATGGCAAAAAAAAGCCCTTCTGTCTCTGGGGGCGGTTGCCCAAACAGATCGATCAGCTGAGGAAGTTCTCGCAGATAATGGGGCTTTTTAAAAGGCCCTTTTTCTGCTTCTCCAAACAAAGCGACTACATGGCGCATCGGTTTTCTCTCTTGAGCCAGTTGCAAAACTGGCTCTTTTTCTTTTGAATAGGAGGTGGTCGGGTTTTTTGCAAGATGCTTGCAGCAGAACTCAAAAAAGAAGTACGATGTTCAGCCAAAAAGGATTTTTTATGAGGTTCTTACTTCTTCTTATTGTGTGGGTTAGTGGATTTGCAGATCATTTTGTGAGCTTTGTCATTCCTTGTTACAACTGCGAGGAGTGGGTGGAAGATACCATTGAATCGATTTATGAACAAAACTTGGAAGATTCATTTGAGATCATTTGCACTGATGATGCTTCTACCGATGATACCTATAATTTGCTGTGTGCGTTGTCTTTGATCCATCCGGAAGTAAAGGTGTTTCGGCATACGGCAAATCTGGGGATCAGTGCAGCGCGCAATACATCTGTTCGGATGAGCCAAGGCGATTTGATTTTTTGCTTGGATCCAGGAAATGTATTAGAGGCCGAATCGATGGAAGATCTCATTGAATGGCTCGATATCAGTCAATCCGATGTCGCCTGCTTTAGCCAAGCTCGGTATTTTCTCGATGACCTAGAAGAAATTGGACGAGCCGTCTATCAAACTGCGGATGAGCAGTATCGACTCCAAGATGTGCTTCAAACGGTCGATTCTCCTCTTTTCTCTGGGAATTATCTGTATACGCGCGAAAGTTTCAATCGAGCGGGAGGATATCCTACTCAATATGGGGTGTTGGATTCATTTGCGTTTGGGTTCGAGCAGATCGCTCATGGATGCAAGTTGACCTATCTTCCAGAGACATTTTATTGGCATCGAGTCGATAGCGATCGGTATGTTTTTCACGAACCGCTGAAAAGCCAGGTTTCTGGCCCTTTTTTTCAGTTTCTACTAGATCATCGAGATCTTCTCAGGAAACGGTCGATTCGTTGGTTAGAAAAGGAAATAAAGCGGGTTCATAAGGGAAAAAGCTTTCATGACTTTACCTGGGCCATCTTGAATTACAAGTTGATGGCTAAGTAAAGTTATACCGGAAGTGGTTCAAGAATCGGGAGATGGCAAGGAGGCTCCCGCGGAATACCCCTCTGGAGCGAGCGACCATTGCGTCTCGCAAGGCGCGAGTGAAGAGGGGTATTCCGCGGGAAAAGCCGACGATGCCAGCTCTCGGTTCTTGAATCACGAGCGGTATATACACAACGTGACTCAAAATTTGGTTTTTGGCTACGCCGGCATTCCAACCTTTCCATCCGCGCTAACGACCCTATTACAAATAGGGAGCCCCTCTCGCGCCGGCCTTCGGCCTGATGGAAATCTTGGCCGCCGACTTTGCCAAATTC
>JAGWKU010000106.1 GCA_028873375.1 Verrucomicrobiota bacterium | reverse complement strand
CGGGGTTGTTGTCCAGTCGGGCAAAGGCATGCTCAGTATAGTTCTTTATTAACCCGCTAGGCAAAAGTGAGACAAATGGCTCGGTGAGCATCATGGTCTCGGCCTGGACCGTAAGAATCTTCCACAGGCTAGAAAATTACATGCCTATTTTTGAGGAAGTATTCTCTAAAGCCATCGGTCAGGTATCTCCTGAGACAGGTTGGTTGAGTCCCGTTTTCAATTGAGCGAAACACTAGATGTCCGCTTAAAAAAGCTCTTCATTAGATGGGTTACAAGCATCTGAAGATCTCGGTGGTATGAGGTAGGTTTCCTCGACGAGCGTCCTCATATAATTGGTGAGGCTGAAGAGTTTTCTTCGGCAGAATCTAAATTGAGGGGAAGGAGGCAGATGCTCGATCGATTCAGAGGGCTTGTTTAAATCCCAGAACTTCATCGTAAAAAGAGGATTAGAGGTAAATGGGTTTATATTCGTTTGGCTAAAGCTAATCAGTACATCATTGAGTTGGCCCAAGCTGACCACGGCGGCTGCGTGCTCGCCCATTTTTTTGCAGGTCTTTTCTTTGAGATTGAGGACCCAAATAGTGCCTTTATAAGGGCCTAAGAATTCATTTTGTAGGCGATCGCCTACGTAAAGCAAATCACCTTGCGCATGCATGCAAAGGATCTGTCGCTCGTAATCCATTCTTTTATCTTTATTCGGACATTCTTGTACTGAAAGATAGAGTTTAGTTTTTCCAATGAAGTAGTGATAGAGAAGCTGATTTGTCTTTACGTCGTAGCAATAGATTTCTTCGTTGGTGAAGGCAAAAAGAGAAGAGTCTTGCAAAAAAAACCTAGAAATAAACTCAGAGGGGGGCTGTTGCTCAAAGAAGGTGTTCTTTTTGAGATTGTAAAAAAGCATTCTCTCAGTGTTAGTCGCTACGATCGCTTCTTCAGATTTTAAAAAGGTTGTGTGTAATGGGTTTGTAAAGAGAATGGGAAGGGTGCGGACCCATTTTCCAGTATAATCCCATTGATCTACTTGGGACTGGCCTTCGGGGTTTATTAAAAAGCCGTAGATGTATTGTCGAGTGAGATGTAACTGCCTGGAAAAGATGTGAGAGATATGTCCGAGCTCTCTTCCTGTTTTGGAATCGAGAATATGAAAAATGGGGAGAGAAGTATTGTTTTGTCGAGAGGAGGCTCTCTCTTCCAGGACCACTTTGTCATTTTTGACTTGCAGGCTTTTAAAGGGGAAATGGTAGTGAAATTGCCAGAGAGTTTTTTTGGTGGTGAGGTCCCATTTTTTGAGGCAACCGGGATGGGCGGCGATGGCGCAGTTACCTTGGATTTCGAAGTAGAGGACGGCAGTGATTAAATCGAAGGTTCTGCTCGCAGGCTTGTCGCTCATGATGGTAGCCTTGAAAAGCGGCCACAGATCGCGAGGGCGAGTTTCTCGCTGTTGAAGGAGGTGACTGAGGTTGATGGAATGAATGGGAACAACGTTCATGAGGAGGGCTCTATTTTAACGATCCAAAGAGGAAGTTTTTCTGGACGAGACAGCCTGAAGAATGAATGCCGTAAAGACTTCCATCGCGAAACTGGAAGCTAGAACGGTGCTGAAAGTCCTCTGGTTGAAAGGATTTCTTTCTCAACGTCCTGACATCCCAGAGGACCGTGGTTTGAAAATGCATAAATGTTGATTTGGCTTGGCTGATGAGGAAAGATCCTTGCAAATTGAGGGGTAAGGTGCCTGTGGAAGGGGGTTCCCATAGAATGGAAAAGGTGCGGTCTTTCAGATGAATCGCAAGGATGCAGTCAGCCTCTTTGCTTTGAAAAGAGACGTAGAGGAGGTTGCCTTCGGCTTGGATCGAATAGACTACACTCTGAGTGATCCAACGGGGTGGGTAAGCTTGGGCTGAAACATCCCATGTGCGAGAGGGGAGATCTCCTAGGTAAATCAATTGCTGCTCTCCTGTTTTTAAGTCGACGCAGAGAAGGGGATAATTGAAGGCAACGACGAGTCGGGAAGAGTCGATGAAAAAAAGGTCTTTGATGTTCCATTCGCGGCAATCCTTAGAGAGGGGTAACTCTTTCCATTGGCCTGTTGCAAATTGGTAAATTTGGATTGAGTTTTTATCAGAAAGGGCTAAAAACTCGTTTGATCTATGCCACCTCATGGGGTTGAAATTGTTTGGAAATGGTTCCCAACTATTGATTTGGTTGCCCGTGTAAGTCCATTGGCTGATTTCTTTTTGGCGAGCTAAAAAGAAATGTTCTTCAGTCGTTGCTAATAACTCAACATGTTGCTGGAAAGGGAGGGAAGCAAGCTGTTTGCCGGTGTGGGTGTCAAGCGTTGTAATCATTTTTACGGAAAATGAATTGGCTTGATACAACGCCAAGACGATGTTTCGGTGTTCCATCTGAGCTGTCTTGAACGTATGCTGGGCAAAAGGATAAGACCACTTTAATTTTTCGGTGGTTAAATCCCATTTTTCAATCCGATCTTTATGAGCGGTGATCGCGCAGTTGTCTGCGCAAATGATAAATTTGCGAATATCTGGGCGCTGCTTAAAGATTTTAGTGCTTCCTTGCGTAGAGGAAATACGGCCCCGAAGCCTGCGGCTATTTCCTATCTCTCGGGCTGCTAAACAATGGATGAGATGGCCGATTTTTTGGTCGGTGGAAGTGAGTCGGCAGAGCCGTTTATTTTCAATGGGAGATTCTGAGGACTCTCTCGTTCTTTTAGAAGTAATGGCTGTCATGTTGGACGGGCAGGTTGTAAGGGAAAATTTTCTCCGCTTTTCCAGAGACCCACTTGCCGAGTAAACGGTGGAGGGCCTGGAATCTCGTCGATTTCTGCAGCTCCTTCTTCAATTGGAGGAAGTTGTCTGCTGGGATGAGACCATTCTGCAGGGGGATTATTGTTGCGGACGGGGTTTATGCTCATGAGGGGATGTCCAGTTGTTCAGGTGTTTCAGGGGGAATGTAAAGAGGCGGAAGGGGCAAAGCTTCTCGCTGAAGAATGATTCGATGAGGTTCTGCATGCTGCTCAAGAGAATGCACCCACAAACGCTGTTTGGTCTCTAAATCCCATTTTTCAATGGAATGATTCTTATAGGTGATCACAAAGGGGTGTTGGATCTCGAAGACTTCTACTTCAAGAAACGGTTCGGAGAATTGAAGGACCTCTTTTCCTTCTAAGGCGTTTTTGACGATCCAAGATTCTCCGTGGGGGGCTACTGATCGGGAGCCTCCGATTTCTCGGGCTGCTAAGCAACTGCTGAGATTAGAAAAGAGGGTGTGAGCCTTTTCGTCTGTTAAAGAAAGAGGGGGAGGAACCTCCGCAAGAGGAATTTCTTCCGAAGGGCTGCTCGTGGATATGGGACTAATGCTCATCGAGATATTCCCGAATAAATGGCGCAGTGCGTGAGGTTTTGTGCTGGGAGACTTCTTCGGGGGTGCCGGTCGCTAAGATGCGGCCGCCGGAGGGGCCGGCATCGGGGCCTAGATCGATCACGTGGTCGGCGTTGGCGATGATGTCGAGGTTGTGCTCGATGATGAGGAGCGTGTTTTTCTTGTCGGCGAGGTGGTGAAAGATCGGGAGGAGTTTGGCGATGTCTTCGGGGTGGAGGCCGACCGTGGGTTCGTCGATGAGGTAGAGCGTTTTGCCGGTTTCGCGCTTGGAGAGCTCGCGAGAGAGGCGGAGCCTTTGGGCTTCGCCGCCGGAGAGGGTGGCGATTTCTTGGCCGAGATGGAGGTATCCGAGGCCGACGGAGACGAGGGTGTTGAGCCGTTTGACGATGCGGGGAATGGCATCGAACCAGGGGATCGCTTCTTCGACCGTCATGGAGAGAACTTCTCCGAGGTGTTTGCCTTTGTAATGAACTTCGAGAGAAATGGGATTGAGGCGAAAACCGTGGCACGCTTCGCAGGGAATGCGCACTGCGGGGAGGAATTGGAGATCGACCGTTTTGTAGCCGAGTCCCCAGCAAGTGCGGCACATGCCTCGCTTGTGGTTGGGACTGAAATGGCGGGGGTGGAGTCCTTTGCTTCGAGCGAGGGGGAGGGCGGCGTAATGGGAGCGGAGAAGTCCTTGGATTTCGGTGTAGGTGCTGACGTCGGAGCGGGCGGTTTGGCCGATCGGCGATTGGTCGATCGCAATCACTTTATCGAAGGACGAGAGGCCGTGGAAGGTGGTGGCTCGGTATTCGATCGGCTCTTGTTTTTTGTTTTGGTTGACCGAGAGTTCGGCGGCGGGTTTGAGCAAGTGGCGCATCAGGGTCGATTTGCCGGAGCCTGAAACGCCGGTGAGGCAGGTGATGGCGGCGCGGGGAAAGGCAATCGTGAGATCTTGGAGGTTGTGGAGGGTGGCGTGTTCAATGCGGATATCGGGTTTGAAGGGACGCCGCTTTTTCGGGAGGGGAATTTGTTTTTTTCCCGAGAGATATTGACCGGTGAGGGAGCGGGGATTTTTCAGAATCTCTTTGAGGGTGCCGGCGGCGGTGATGTGGCCCCCTTCTTTGCCGGCTTTAGGGCCAAAGTCGACGAGGTAATCGGCTACTTGGAGAGTGAGTGGGTCGTGTTCGACGAGGAGGAGGGTGTTGCCGAGGTCGCGTAAGTTTTTGAGCGCTTGATTGAGGAGGTGGTTATTGTGGGGGTGGAGGCCAATGGTCGGCTCATCGAGGACGTAGAGGCACGAGGTGAGGCCTGAGCCGAGTTGGCGGGCGAGCCGAAGGCGTTGGAGTTCGCCGCCGCTGAGGGTGGGGGCTGATCTACTGAGCGAAAGATAACTGAGGCCGATCGAGACGAGAAACTCAAAGTATTTGAGAATTTGCGAGTGGGTTTCGCGCAAAAAGGGGTGTTTCGAGAGATTGAGCGTTTGGAACCAGGCGTAGGCTTCTCCGATCGGGAGGTTACAGAGATCGGAAATGGAGTGTTTCTCAATGCGGACGTGACGAGCAAGAGGGTTGAGTCGGTCGCCTTTGCAGGTGGGACACAGGCTTGTTGAGAGAAGGGGAAAAAGCGCTTCGCGGATGAAGGGGAGCGCCATGCGTGCGGCGCTGGCAAAGAGCGGCTGTAGGCCGAGCCAACGGAGGGTGAGTCCGTTTTTCAGCGTCACATCGGTGCCGCCGTTTAAAAAAATCGGGAAGGTCTCTTTGAGGGGGGCGTCGACGTCGACCCCTAGTTTTTTGAAGTAGGCTTCGACCGTCTTGTAGGCGCCTTCGGTGCCGTGTTCTTTGAAGAGGCGATCGCAGGCATCGAGGATCGAGAGACGAAGGAGGCTTTTTTTCCCTTCGAGGTGAGCGCCGTAGGTGAGGCCGAGTCCTTGGCACTCTTGGCACATGCCCGCTTCTGCGTTGAAGGAAAACGTGTGTGGCGTGATGGGCGGGTATGACTTGCCGGTTTTTTCGACGGCAAAGGAGAGATTGAAATAGAGATCGCCCGCTTCTTTCGCGATCACCACGACGCCGTTGGAGAGCGAGGTGGCTTTTTCGACTGCTTCGTAGAGTCGCTTTTCATTTTTCGGATCAACGGTCATTCGGTCGACGACGAGAAGGAGCTCATTTTTGCGATGTTTTTCAAAAGCGATGGGTT
>JAGWKU010000105.1 GCA_028873375.1 Verrucomicrobiota bacterium | reverse complement strand
AATGTATCGGCATCGAATTTTTTACTGGCCTCTAGAATTTTTTCATCAATTGGTTTACGTCGTGGCATAGGACCTCCTTAAATTTGAGGTACTTACTATGCCATATTACCCGGTCTGCTATCAAAAAATTTTAGTTAAATCGCCCTGGCGCTCGCTGCTGACTCGATATTAGGTCAGGATTTTAGGAGCCGGGTGAGGGATAAATTTAGGCCTGTTGGAGCCTAGGCTGCCGATTCTTCAACTTTTTTCGGTATACGTCTCTGTCTTTCATCAGGTTTCCGGAAACCCGGTCCTTTAGGGCCGGGTAATTCACATCCAAATTTTGAATCACGTTGTGTATAACTTCAGCGCCCGGATTTATAATTAGTCAGGATGATCTTCGTTTAGGATTTGCATAAACTCGGGCTTGAAGACGCGAATTACACAACCTTCATCAGCTCGGCTGTCCATTTCCGGATTTTTCCTGTTGGGACCTCCTGAATTCCTAGATTGCTTTGGCCTATTCGAAACACATGAGAAACAATGCCGCCTCGGTCGGCTTCAGACTTTAACATAAAAGCCATTACGTTCTTGTTGCGAAGTAGTTGTTTTAGGCTAGCCCCGTCTTCGAAAGCTGCTTTTGCACCTTGGAGATCTCCGTTGCGAAGGCATACGGCTAATCTCTCGGTCTGCTCTTTATTTTTAAACAATGAAGTAAATTGAGTCCATTTTGAAACATAAGCCATGTGAATAGATTCACACTCATAGGCACCTGAACCGACTGTTGGAACTGACATAGTATACTCCTTGTTACGTTTTTTTTGTTATTAATGATAATTATAACAAATATTTAAATGTAAATAAATATTATTTTATCTAAACTAATTAACATTTTAAGTGGCTGCAAATTAGAGATTTGAAAGAGCGCTAAGGACGGCGGGGTCCTTTTCTTCGAGGAGCTTTTGGATTTGCTTGGCGCTGCTCATGACGGTGGAGTGGTCGCGGCCAAAGAACTTGCCGATGGCCTGGAAGGGCATTTGGAGCTTCTCTCGACAGAGGTACATGGCGATTTGACGGGGAAAGGCAAATTCGCGGCTTTGCTGCTTGCCGAGGAGGTCTTCGGGCTTGATGCCAAAGTGGGTGCTGAGAGCTTTGACGATTCTCTCAGGGGTAACGGCTTTTACGGCCTCCGCTTTGAGGAGATCGTGGAGGAGGGGTTCGGCGGCCAATGGGGAGAGGGGGATGTTGGAGGGGGCTCGGAGGGCGATCGCTTGGAGAGCGAGGAGGGGGTCGTTGGGAAAGCGAGTGAGGAGAAAGTCGAGGAGAGTGTCGTTGAGAGGGACGTTCCAGGTGAGGGCTTTTTTTTGAAGGATGGTGCGGGCAGGGAGTTTTTCAAGGCCGAGAGAGATGCCCCATTCAAAGCGGCTGATCAGGCGGGCTTCGATCTCTTCGAGTTTGGAGGGGGGGAGGGTGGCCGTGAGGACGATTTGCTTGCCGAGGGTGTGGAGGTTATTGAAGGTGTGAAAGAACTCTTCTTGCGTGGCGGCTCGGTTGGCGAGGTGGTCGATATCGTCGACGAGGAGAACATCGACATCGCGGTAGGCCTTTCGGAAATCTTGCATGCGGCTGACGCGGATCGCTTGGACTACGTGTTCGGTGAAGGTGTCGGCTTTGACGAAGAATACTTTTTTGTGCTTAGCGATTTCAGCAGCAAATGCCATGAGGAGGTGGGTTTTGCCTGAACCGGGAGGGCCGTAGAGAAAGATAGGATTGAACGAGCTGGAGGTGACCGATTCTTTGAGGAGGGAAACAGCGACTTGGCTGCCGGGTGAGACGATGAATTCATCAAAGGTACAGGCGGGGTCGATTGCATTGGGTGCAAAGGTGAGGCTCTCGGGGGCAAACCAGGGGGCGTTGCTTTTTTTGAGGCCAGGGCCATCAAGGTGGACTTTGATCGGGCGGTGATTTTCGTTGAAGAACTTATTTTTTAGGCGAGGGCGAATGTGTTCTTCAAACCAGGCGATTTGCATGGGATCGCTGGCTTCAAGGTAGAGGTTTGCGGCGTCAAAGCGGGTGAGCTTGAGGGAGCGTAGCCACTGACGGACGAGATCAGGGCCCAATTCTTGTTCCAGGTTGGACAAAAATTGCTCCCAAATTTTCATTGCGCGCGATCTTTCATACAGGGGTTACCTTCAGTCGTTTCATCGTCCATTGTTGCTGGAGGAGGCCGAGCAGGGTGGAGAACATGAAGTAAATATTGAGTCCCGAGGGGAAGCTGTAAAACATGAAGGTGAAGATGACCGACATGAAGATACCCATCGTTTTTTGTTGCCGCTGTGCATCGGTGAGTTGACTTTCGTCTTTGGGCATTTTTTGGGTCATCTTGCCGTGGAGATACATCACAAGGCCGGTGAGGATCGGGAGAAGGTGAAATTCATTGCCGATGAGCCAAATGGGTTGGCCCCAGCTGAACAAGACGTCGGGAGCTGCGAGGTCGTCGATCCATCCGGGGATGAAGGGGGCGCCGCGGAGCGGAAAGCTCGACTTGAGCATGTAGAACATGCCGATGAGAAAGGGCATTTGGAGGAGCATCGGAAGGCATCCGCTGAAGGGATTGACGCCGGCTTCTTTGTAAAGGGCCATCACTTCGAGTTGGGCTTTGCGAGGATCTTTTTTATGCCGTTCTTGGACAATTTTGATCCGCGGGGCAATCTCTTGCATTTTCGCCGTTGATCGAATCGACCAACTATTGAGCGGGTACATCATCACGCGAAGGGCGATAGTGAGCAAGACGATCGAAACGGCCCAAGAGCGGGTGAGGTAGTAGAAGATTTGCATCAAGAAGAAGAGGAATTTCGAAAAGGGTTGCGAAATGAACGAGAACCAGCCTTGGATCGAGATGGCTAGGTTGTATTCGGGATTGTAGTTAGCTTCTGGATTGGCGTAGAGTTCGTCGAGTTGCTTGAGGAGCGCTTCATCATAGGGCCCCGCAAAGATACGGAAGTTCGTCGTGCCGCTTTTGAGTGGGAGCTCAGTGAGGTAGCCAGGGTAATTTGAGGAGGGGTAGAGGTGATAGGCAGCGTCGATGAGGGAAAGTCGAGTGGGGAGAGCGGCACCGTCGATTCGTTCGACTTGAAAGCCGGCTGTGACGGAATGGAGAGGGTCGAGGATGAGGCCTAAAAAGCCGTTGCAGTTGCTGATCCAATTGGGCGCAACCGAGTTTTCTTGCGAAACTTCTTTGGGAAGTTTGATCTCTTCGACGTCAGAGCCCCCTTTGCTTGTGATCTGGTATTTGAGTTGGGGTGTATAGGAACCGCCCACGAGTTCGACATCGGGGACACCTGACGAGAGCCAGAGGCCGCTTGCGTCGCCATCGATTTGAAGTTCGAAGTCAAAGCAGTAGGGACCCTTTTTCACATCAGGAAGTGTGTAGGTCTTGCGGATTTTACGCCCGCCATCAGAGGCTTCAAAGCGGATTTGGTTCGAAGTGAATTGGGTAACTTTGAAATTGAGATTCGAGAGGGTGTTGTTCCCATTTCGGATGTTCAATGCATAGTACTGAGGAGCTATGGTGCTTTTTGCAGTGCCATCGCGATTTAAGAGGGGACGGCGCAGAAGTGGATAATAACCGCCGAGAGATCCTTGGGTCTGCTGTCCTTCAGCTGTGTAGTAAGAGTGAAGGGGGAAGTGGGCATTTTGGGGTGATTGAGAGACGATTTCTCGGTCGATGTCGATCTCTTTGACGACGCTTCTCGATTCTTTCGAGAGCTTGAGAGGGAGGTTGATCTCGGCCAAACTGCCGCCGCGGCTGGAGAAGACTAGCTGCTGGTATTCGTTTTCAAGGACGTAAAAGCTTTCGCCCTGGTCAGTGGGAGGGGTGAGATCGGCAGAGGATTGCTGGACGAGCGATTGGAGTCGTTCAAAGTCTTTGAGAGGAGTTACTCGTTTTAGCGAGGGTTCGTAGATACCGACGGGTAAGTAGCCGAACTCTCCTTTGACCATCGCGATGGCGATTTCGTTCGAGCTATAGGAGACGAGCGGGTGTTCGCCGAGCGTTAAATAATGCATCTCGGTCGAGTGAGTGGGGAAGGAGGGGAGTTCTAAAACAGCGCCGGTCCCTTTTTCATAGAAAACGGGATCCCCTGCTTTTTTGGGCAGAGAGGCGAGGGAGAGGGCTTCGAACGTTTGTCCTTCCTGGATGTAGAGTTTCGAGGGAAGGGTTTCTTTCCATGCAAGAGTGAGCGCGCGGCCATTGAAGCGGAGCGCGGTGGCGGCCTTTTCTCGTCCGAGTGGATCAGCAAACAGCTCGACCAGCGGAACCTCAGCGATCTGCTCTTTTATTGCAGTGGAAGGCTGAGTCTGGCCATTCCAATAGCTAAAAAAGACATTCAAACAAAAAAAAGAAGCTGTCACACATGCGACAAAGAGAAGTGAACGCTTATCCATAAACCCTTAAATTGCCTAAGCCGCTGAGGATAACACATTCTAGAAAAGCTGTCTATTCGCCTGTAAGAATGATAGGCGTGGCGTTATTGATTAATTCTACGTGCTTGTCGAGCTCTTTCATTTCCTGGTTACAGGAAGAAGAGGGGGAGGCTTGGTATTTTTTCACGATCTCCGCTCTTAGCCTTTGGATGGATTCCAAATCTTGAATAAAAGACTCAAGAACTGAGTCAAGAGGGTTCTTTATCGGCTCTGCTATGCTGGATTCGTTGGTTATTTTTACTGATTTTCTAATTTTTTGATATTGGTTACGATAGTTTTCAATTATTTCCGTTTGAAATCGTTGAATATCGATCTTTTCATTTACGAAAATTTTTTCTTTCTTTTTAAAGATGTTTTGAATTTGAAGGAATAAGGATTTCGAAGAGTGAGGATCGTAATGGGGCCGATATGCAAATAGGTTGTTTTTTTCCCACACATCTTTTGGCTGCATACAGGGAGCAGAGAATTCTGAGAATTGAATGAAGAGACCACACGAGCGGATTCCACTACTTATGTCTCGGCTCCAGATCTCCTCAATCCGACTAAAAGCAGCCCTTCCGTTGATGGGATCGAGAAGCCCATACAGAGCTGTGAATTGGAGAGCGATGCAGGCAAGCGGATAGGTGACGATTTTGAGGACGTTGAGGACGAGATCGCGCAGGATGTGCTTTATGAGAAGAAGGGAATGAGAGGGGAGTTGTTCGATTTTTCGGTTAGAGTTTAAAGACCATTCTTGCGATTTTAGTTGCCATTCAGCTTCCCCCTTGGCGAGGCCGCTACGGATAAAATCGCCTGAGAGCAGAGCCAGGGTGCGATAAGCAATGCGAGCTGCAGTTCCAGGAAACGTAAAAATACAAAGGGGGAAAAATTTTTTTCTTAGTTCCCAAGGAGTATCCCGTGTAGAAAAACCGTAGACTCTCCCTGTTTTTATGTGGGTCCATGTTCCGATCTTCTCATTTTCTGGAAACTCTGGATCATGCCAAAAACGCCATCCGGAGCAAGAAGGTAATGCAACAATTTGTTGAGACATAGGACTATATCTCTGTACTGGACAAAAAATAAGTTCATACCGCGCAACTCTTTGATTCTGAATATGTAAAACACAAAAGTAGTCGC
>JAGWKU010000104.1 GCA_028873375.1 Verrucomicrobiota bacterium | reverse complement strand
GATGAGTTCGCTGCGGCTGGGGGAGATGGCGATGACGTAGGAGGGGGTGAGGATCATGGTGAGGGTTTCAGTGTAGAGGCCATACTCGGTCTCTCCCGGGTGGCGAATGAAGAAGATCTCGTTTTCACCCACTTTTTCGATGCGAGGGAGCTCATATTTGTCGAGGCTGTCGCGGATGTCAGCGAGCTCAATGCCAGTCACTTCGGCGATTTTGGTGAGATCTTCGAGGGTCGCTTCTTTGACATAGATCCAGCTCCCGATTCGAAAGTCGGAAATCCGTTGAAATTCTAAGTCGCGAACGGTTTTAAAGTAGATCTCGATCATACCTCCTTCATAGCGCGCCAATGTCTCCTTGGCAAGAAAAAGGATTTTTGATAGTTTCCTTGGCCATTTTAACCCTAGGAGATTTCATGACTTTGTCCGATCGAATTTCTGTTAGCGCGCACTCTGAGTATTCTGGTATCCAACCTGTTCAAGAAAAGAAAACCACTGTGCGGCAACCAGCGTCTTGTGTGTCAGAGAAGACGGTTCATTGCATTGCTTTAGCTGCTTTAGAGTTGGTGGCCGTTTTTTTTGTTGCGTTCCTCGTGGTGGGAGTGGTGGCAGGTCTTGTATATGGCGCAATTCCATTGACAGTGTGGGGAGCGGTTGAGGCTTCGATCTACCTTCTTGCAGCGGGCATTTTGTTTTATGAAGGAATCAAGCTGGCAGGGGTGCGTAAGCAGGTGATGTCGGAACATCCCCTGGCTGTAGAGCGGAGAGAAAATGAGGCAGCTACGATGACGTTTCTTGAACTTCGAGAGAAGTATACATGGAAAGAGCTGTTGGATCCGATGTATGGCGCTTCTACGGTGGAAGAGATAAGCCTAAAACTCTATCTCTGGCTGCCCTTTGCTGATCAGAAGCAAGTGGAAAAAGAGGATCTACAGAAGTGGGTTGAGCTGGAGTTGATCGATTACAAAGCGCGAGAACTTGTCCTGAAGGTTCATAATCGTTCTGGAGGGGAGCTGGTGGTGATTGACACGGAAGATGATCTAACAGATCGGCAGCGGTTGGTCGCATACTGTGAACTTAAGGCTGCAGAGTTGAATAGAAAGCTATATCCTGAAAGCTAAAAAACAGGATGCTCAGGGTCGCCGTTTTAGCGATCTTGTTTTATCTTGGATTTGTGAGGGCTGCGAGCTTTTGCTCCAGCTCTTTGATTCGACGGGCGTATTCTTCGAGTTTGCGGACGTGGACTTCTTGCCGATGGTATTCGGTGATGGGGATGGCGGGGGAGCCGCGGTACTTGCCGGCTTTGAGTGATTTGCTGACGCCGCCGCGGGTGGCGATCATCACGAAGTCGCCGACTTCGACATGGCCGAGGACTCCGACCTGGCCGCCGAGAAGGACGTATTGACCTGTTTTGGCGGAGCCGGCGATGCCGGTTTGGGCAGCGATGGCGTTGTGGGGGCCGATCTCGACGTTGTGGGCGATCTGGCAGAGATTGTCGATCTTGGAGCCTTGCCGGATGATGGTTGCTTTAAAGCGAGAGCGGTCGATGGTGGTGTGAGCGCCGATTTCGACGTCATCTTCGAGAATGACAATGCCGAGTTGTTCGAGTTTTTGGTGGCGTCCTTCTTTGTCTTGAGTGTAGCCGAAACCGCAAGAGCCGATGATGGCGCCGGGTTGTAGAATGACCCGATGGCCGAGGCGGCAACGTTCGCGGATGACAGAATTGGGGTGAAGGATGCAGTCATCGCCGATCTGGACATCATAGCCGATTGAGCAGTTGGAGCCGATGCGGGTGCGGGCACCGATGTGGGTACCGCGGTCGATGACGGCGCAGGGGCCGATGGTCGCCGTAGGGTCGACGTGGGCGTCAGGATGGATGACGGCTGATGGATGGATACCTGTAAAGCCGGAGTGGCTGGAAGCTGGAAGAAGAAGCCACAAGGCCACTTGTTGAAAGGTGGCCGAGGGGTTATCCGAAATGAGGAAATTCTTCTCGGAAGGAAGAGCAACGTCGGGGGCAACGCAAATGACCCCCGCTTTGCTCTGTTTCATCGCTTCGATATAGCGAGGATTAGCGAGGAAGGAGAGATCGGTCGGCGCCGCCTCATCGAGGGTATTGACCCCACTGATGAGGTGATTGGGATCGCCGACAAATCGGGCCTTGAGTCGCTCTGCGAGTTCCTTCAGAGAGAAGGGTGACTTCATTAGCCAGCCTTGTCTACGGAATTTTCGTCGACCGCGTTGTTCTCTCCTGCTTCTTCGGAATTATCGGAGAGTTTTTTCATCTTTTTGCTCTCGCTCTCAAATGTCTTGTCCATTTCAGCAATCACTGCATTGGTAACATCGAGATCTGGGCGCATGTAGAAGCAAGCCTCTTTATTGATGACGTAGTCGAGGTTTTTCTCTTTTGCGATGGTCTCAGATGCCTTGGCGATATTGCCGCTCATTTTTTGGATGAGTTGGTATTGGGCATGCTGAAGAACTTGATAGAATTGGTTTTGGTAACGGCCGAGGTCTTCTTGGAGAGTTTGGTATTTGAGCTTCATCTCCTCTTCGGCTTTGGGAGAGAGACTATCGAGGAACTCGGTGTCTTCGAATTTCGCCGAAAGTTCTTTGATCTCTTTTTCGGTTTCTTCGATCAAAGAGGCCATCTGCTTGCGGATGCTCTCCATGTTTTCTTGCTCTTTCTTGCCCACTTTTGAGTCGGTGATGCAAGAGGCAAAGTTGACGATGCCGAGACCCGCATCTGCTACGAGAGCAGAAGAGAGTAATGTAAAGGCCGCCAAACTGCGTTTGAAAAGATGCTTATTCATGAGATCTCCATTGGTTGTTTAAAACTGTCCTCCCATCGAGAAGAAGAAGGGTTGGTTTTTGTGTTGCTCTCGATCAGAGCGGCAAAAGACATAACCCCAGCCAATCATGATGGGCGTGCGGTTGCCGATATCGAGGCGAAGGCCTCCGCCGGCAGTGGCACGGAATTTGCTCAAAGAAAGTTCCCCGAAGTTGACACTACCGCTATCAAAGAAGACGAAGGCGTCGAGAACTCGGAGGATTTCCTGATTGTATTCGAGGGAGAGGTAGGTCGAGGAGAGACCGCCGTAGGGGGTGTCGGTGTTCACGTAATTGCCCGAGCTGTTTTGTAGAGTGACGACAGGACCCATGAGGAACGGTTTGTAACCGCGCATTGTGACATCGCCGCCGAGGAAGAAGCGCTCGCTGTAGGGAACCCCTTTCCGCTCTGTCTTGCCGAAGGGGAGGAGATATTTGAAGTCCGCTCGGAATTTCAGAGTCCCTTTCTTCCAAATCGGGAAGTAGATCGAGTTCAAGTATTGGAGTTTGCCGAAGACATAGCTTCCGCCAATCCCTGCCACTTCAGTTTCGAAGTAGGAGCGCCAGCCGCGATGGGGTTTGTAAGCGTTGTCAACGGAATCATAGCCGAGGTTGCCGCTAAAGGCCGAAATAAGCCCTTTCTGGTCGAGTTCGTCTTTTCTCTGCTGCACCGACTCTTTGGCAATGTTCGAATTGTCAAGCGGATCGAGGTGGAGATTGTCTTTCGAGTGACGGAGACGTTGCCGCATGCCCACCGTCCAGAAGCTGGTGATCGGATAGGAGGTTGTAACCGAACCGCCATACGTGGTGACTGTCATGTCTTCTTGCAACTTGCTGTACGTTTGGCTCAGTTCTACGCCGAGGCGCCAGAGCGAATCGTTGACATAGGGGTTGAGCCAGGAGAGGAGAAGGTTGTCTTGTTTCTTACCGGCTGTGCCGCGGATGTGGAAGTATTCACCGCCGCCTCGTAACGAAGAGATATCGCCGCGGAGCGCTCTGCCGATGTGAGCGAGGTTGAAGTTCCGTTCGGTGAGGTCGAGACCGCCAAAGATGTCATCGACGGAGCTAAAGCCTACGAAGAGGCTGACGTTGCCGGTGGAGGTCTCTTCTACTTCGATGTAGACGTCGCGGTAATTTTCTCCTAAGCAGGCATCGTCTGTTGTTCGGACGGCATAGACGTTGACGCTCTTGAAGTAGCCGACTGCTTCGAGTCTTTGCTGGGTCGCTTTGAGTTTTCGCGAGTCAAATGTCTCTCCTGGTACTAGGAGCGACTCGCGGAGGATCACATTATTTTCGGTCGAGCTATTGCCGAAGATGTGGATCAGGCCGATCTTGTACTGCTGCCCTTCATCGATCGAAAAATCGACGTCGAAGATGGGCTCTTCTTCTTGAAGGCAGGTTTCGAACTGGACGCTGGCGTCGATATAGCCTTTTTGTCCGTAGAGATCCTTCATTCCTTGGGCGCTCTCCCGAATCTTTTCAGGGGAGTAGGCGTCACCGGGAGTTACCATCGATTTTTTCAGGAGGTCTTCGGTCGAGATGAGCTCGTTTCCGCCAACGTTGACCATGCCGATGTGGTACTGAGAGCCGCGGTGGGCGGTGATCTCGACGATCAGCTTGCCGGTTTCTTTATCCTCTTCGAGATTGATGTCGACGCGGGCGTCAGCATATCCTTTGTTTTGGAGGAAGGTGATGACGGTCATCTTGTCTTGTTCGAGGGCCTCATCGCGGAAAAGACCTTTTCCAGTGATCCAGCTTGTGAAAAAGTTGTACTTCTTCAAATACATCTGGTCGAGCAGTTCGCTCTGCTCTTCTTTAGTAAACCCTTTGAGGATGATCTTCTTGATCAGACCTGGGCGGCCTTCTTGAATTCGGATCAACACATCGACTTCATTGCAGTTGCGGACAGGGAGCAGGGAGTAGTCGAGCTGTGCTTCGAAGTAGCCCTTTTTAAAATAAAAATCTTTTAGCTTGTTGAATGCCTTATTGAACTCTTGTCGATTGAAGATGGTGCCGGGTTCTATTTCGAGTTCTTTTTGGAGCGTGCTTTTGCGGAATTTCTCGTTCCCGGTGAAGTCGATCTTGTGGATGATTGGCTTAGGCGCGACGTGGATGGAAATGACCACCTGACCATTTTTCATCTGGATGATTGGTTCCACCCGTTCGTACTGCTCGGACAACGTTTTCAAGTCGTTGTCAAAGGTCACCTGAGAGAATTCATCACCTTCTTGGGTCTTTAATTTCGATAGCAGTGGCTTTGGATCGAATTGAATATTGGGGTCGGGGCAATCGAGAACAATCTCGATGTGGGAAACCTTTTTCTCTTCATATAGCTCTGCTGCATTCAAAGGGCTGATAGCCGAAGCAAACAGCAAAGACAGCAGCACACCTGAACGTACGAGAAGATCGCGCTGAAAATAAGACATGCGCTAATTATAAAAAAATTGCCCGAAAAAGGGAACGGAAAAAAAGTTGCATCACACAAATTTCTCGAACGATTAGAGACTTTAAAGACATTCTGCTGGTGACAAGAAGACGTGATGGATGGGATCTGCATGATACGCATGATAAAAAAGAAAAGAACTCTACTTTTTTTATTTTTTATCATGCGAGACAGTTGCAAAACTCATTTGCCCGTTAAAACCGCCCTTTTGAGGCCATTTACGTCCATTCTCCTCAGTCGGCCCGCTTGGGCCGACCTCGTCAAATGGACCGTGGTGGCTTTGCCACCACTCGCAAATGGCCTCAAAATCATCGA
>JAGWKU010000012.1 GCA_028873375.1 Verrucomicrobiota bacterium | reverse complement strand
TACACAACGTGATTCAAAATTTGGTTTTTGGCTGCGCCGGCATTCCAACCTTTCCATCCGCGTTCAGGGCCCCCTATTACAAATAGGGAGCCCCTCTCGCGCCGGCCTTCGGCCTGATGGAAATCTTGGCCGCCGGCTTGGCCAAATTCTCAAATTTTGAATCACGTTGTGTATAGCGCGAAGCACCTGCATCTTCCGGCCCCGTAATGACAGGAGAATTAGGGTCATCGGAGTCTGGTCGAACTCTTCCCCGATGCTTCCAAATGAGCCAATCAACGACAATTTGAATAAAAACAAAAAATAAAAAGGTAATTACAAAATACAACATAATCAACAATATTACACTATATATTGATTAGAACCTAGAACCGCTTGACGTGGCGGTGGCAATAAGGCGTTTTACCAGTCCGCTCATAGTATTTTTGATGGTATTTCTCGGCGGGGTAAAAGTGGCTGGCCGGGACGAGCTCGGTGACGACGGCAAATCCTTTTTTCTTCAGTTGCTCGAATGGCACCCAGACCAGCGAGATTTGGCCGATCCAGAAGCGAGCAGCACGATCGAATGGATAAAACCCGATGTTTTGATCGAGCGAATGGAAAAACAAGCGAAGAAATTCCCCCACCGACCCGATGTCAACGAAGCCGAAATGATTCGGCGCGCCATGCGGCTCAATGCTGGGCAGCTTGAGAAGCATCCATCACTGTAGGGAAGAAGAGCCGGGCTAAGTTCCGGCTCTTCAGGAAGAGACTTATTTCCAAGCGACTTGGAAACAGTCACCCTTTTTGAGGAGATTGGTTGGTTGTGCGATCACTCCGCTCGAACCCTGCATGGTGATTTGGTCATTGACCCAAGCCCCATTATTGATCACGCCATGAACCCCATTGATGATGGCGGAGCAATAATTGAACGTCACCGTTTGAAAATCAGCCAAAGGAAGAATGCTTCCCGAATAGGGCGCTTCGACAATCCACTCGGCACAGCTTCTAGCAACCGTGCTCGACGTGGTGTACGTCGATGGAATGGTCGTCGAGACTCCTTTTGTGTGGTTAAACATCACAAGCTTGAAGACGCCATTGTCTTTATAAGCCACTCTTGCGCTGATAATGTCTCCATTGTTGACGGGAAATCCATTGATCTCGTAAGCGCCGTTGGGATACATCTCAAACCATGCATAGTTTTGTTGAGCGCCATTGATCCAGTTATGAGAGGTCCCAATTTGCTCTACTGTACCACTCATATAACCATCGATGCCGACCCAAATGGCAGAATACGTTCCTTCCGAAGTGGGCAACAGAGTTGGAATGACCCATTCCCCTGCTGCATACGTCACCGTATTGTTCGCTGAAGCCGATCCGTCGAGAGATGTACCAGCGACGTAGCCGCTCCAGTTCGAACTGACCGAATCCATCGTCGGAGAGGTCGTTGCAAACGCGACTCCTTTAGGATGAATTTTTGATCGAGAAATGGGCTTGATCTCGCACTGGATCTCTTGCATCGTTGACTCCCCTTCTGCCGAGAGGGCAGAGACAGAGACAAAGAGAGAGGCTAGAATATAGGCTGTTTGTTTTCTCATAACACCTTCCTTTCTGAAGTTAAACAAGTTTTTTACAAGCCCTTAACTTTAAACGGAAGAAAAACGGATGTCAAACTTTTTTTTAAATTCTCCATTCCTTAGAGGCAGCTCTCAAAACTGCTTTGCCCGGAAAAATCGATGATTTTGAGGCCATTTGCGTAAATGGCCTCAAAAGGGCGGTTTTAACGGGCAAATGAGTTTTGAGAACGCCTCCTTAGACAGGCTTTTGAGCGACAATATAATGACTTGTCGTCACTAATTTAAGGCGATCCGCTTCGATAAAGGCCTCTCCATCTTGCGTGAGTCGATCGAAGAGAGCTTTGAAGTGAGCAGGCAAGATTTTCCATCGTACGAGGAAATGAATGAGCCTTGTGACGCGGGTGAAAAATTTATCGGCATTTTCGATCAATGGCGCCTGAAGACCGTCGAGGCTCGCATTTTCGTTGATGAGCACGTTAAATCCAGCTCCCTTCAGCGCGTCGACGTATTGCTCTACGGAAGGCGTCCCGATCGCTCCGATCAGTGGTTTAACCCTTCTCATCAATTCGGCGTGGCGGGGGTTTTTCGCATCGTAGTTATCGAGCATCATCCATTCGAGGAAGGCGAGCTTCGCCCCGGGCTTGAGGAGGCGGTGTAATTCAACAAAGAGCTTAGGCAAGTTCTTCGACAAGCTAAACACTTGGATTTCATAGAAGGCATCGAACGACTGGTCGGGGAATTGGAACGGAATTTCGTTCAAATCGCCCAACTTGAATTCGCATTGATTTTCCAATCCATTGCCGAGAGCAAAGCGACGCGCCGATTCGAGTTGGTTAGGATCGATATTCATCCCGGTCACACGAGCTCCCGAAATGGAAGCGATGTGACTTGCGACACGGCCTCGTCCACAGCCGACGTCAAGGACCCGATCTCCTGTTTTTAAACCGAGATCGCGGCTTACCCTTTCTTCAAAGAGGCGCTGGTTAGCGATGATGCTTTTCGAGAGGTCGATCGCAGGGGGAATATACATCTTCTCTACTTGCCCGATCGCGCACAAATGATTGAGCACACTGTAATAATCGACGAGCTTTCGCTTCACTTCTTGGTAGTAGTTGGGTCCCATTTTTTCAATCAGGATCTTTTCGTCGGCCCAATCGTGATCGTAGATATTGTAGGAATTGAGAAAAGCGTCGATCTTTTCTGCCGGTAACGTGTAAAGTGTTTTTAGGGACTTTGATATTGTCCCGAGTCGATAGAGCCAGAAATTTAATTTTGCTGTGACTGTCGGATGCGCCATTCCCTTCTCCGTTAGGTAAGTAAGTTGATGGCTTACAGGCTAGCAAAACTTTCATTGAAAAGTAAAGAAAGATCATTATATTTAGGAAGAAAAAAGGGACGCTGTATGAAGAGACTTCTCGCTTGCCTCCTTTGCCTTTCCTCTCTCGCATTTTCTGCAGAAGAAATCGGCGGATTTTGGAAAACCGTCAATGAAGAGGGAAAGTCTCAGTGCATCATCGCAATTTACGAATATGAGGGCCTTTATTACGGCCGTATCATTGGCTCGTTCGACAGCCAAGGAAAAATGACCGACAGCATTTACAAGCCTGTCAAACGGGCTCCTGGCATCATCGGCAATCCCTACTACAGCGGATTGGACATCATTTGGGATTTGGCCGACTCCGGCTCCAAATTCAAAGGAAAAATCGTCGATCCAGAACACGGCAAAGTCTACCAATCGGAACTTTGGATCAACGACTCTCGCCTCGTCGTTCGAGGAAAGCTCCTCTTCTTTGGCCGAAGCCAAGAATGGCTCCCCGCTTCTGCCCACGATTTCCCTAAAGACTTCAAAAAACCCGATCTAAAGAGCTTCGTCCCCGCAGTTCCAGAAGTGAATTAACAGGATAGACAGGATAAAGATTTCGGCAGGGGGAATAAGCAAAAAAATTGCGTATCGAGCAGCAAGAGCAACGATAAGAACAACGAGAGTGTTGAATAACCCCCATTCATCAGGTCTCCGGAAACCCGGTCCTTTAGGGCCGGGTAATTCACATCCAAATTTGGGAGGAGTTCGAAACTCCTCCCAAATCATTCCCCGTCCTTTAGGGCGGGGTTCATTGCAGAAAAAAGGCCGGGATTTCCCGGCCCCTGATTAGAGAATCTCTGCTGCGATCGAAGCGAGCTCTGAGCGCTCGGTTCTCTCGAGGAACATGTGTCCGTAAATGCGGTGATTCTTGAATCGATTAACGCAGAAGGTCAATCCGTTGGAATCTTTGTCTAGATAGGGGTTGTCAATCTGCGTCGGATCACCCGTCAGAATGACTTTAGTCCCTTTGCCTGCGCGTGAAATGATCGTTTTTACTTCGTGGGGCGTGAGGTTTTGCGCCTCATCGATGATCATGTACATCTTGGGCAGAGAACGTCCGCGGATATAGGTCACCGCTTCCATCTCGATCTTCTTGCTCTCCATGATGAACTCGAGGGTGGCAGCGCCATTCCCCTCGCCGCTCGTTGTAGAGCAGAGGAATTCTAGGTTGTCGTAAATCGGCTGCATCCAGTGATAGAGTTTTTCTTCTTTAGTCCCTGGCAGGTAGCCGATGTCCTTCCCAAGCGGCATGATCGGTCTTGAGATGAGGATACGCGAGTAGATATTGTCGTCAAACACCTTGCGCATGCCACAGGCGAGGGCAAGGAGCGTCTTTCCCGTACCGGCAGGGCCGATGAGGGTGACAAGATGAATATCGTCTCGCAGGAGGAGATCGATCGCGCAACGCTGTTCGACATTGAGCGGCTGAATACCCCAAATATCGCGACTCACTTGGAGCAGCGGTTCAAGCTTCTTGCTTTTTTCATTGAACTTGCAAACTGCTGAGGAATTCTCCGGCGACGTCAAGAGAGCATATTCATTCGGACGGAATGTTGTATCGAGAAGAGGAAGCGTCCCATCTTTATAGAATAGATCGACATCTCTCTTGGCGACTTCCACTTTGCGAAGGCCCTTATAAAGTTCATCATAGGAAGATTTTAGGTTTTCATAATCTTCCGATTCGAGGCTCATCGCCTCAGCTTTCACTCGCGTGACGAAGTCTTTAGAGACAATCACGATGGCTTCTCCTGCTGCCTTTAAAAGATAGGCGGTGAGAAGGAGTTTGTTGCTATTTCGGTCGAGCGGAAGGGGAAATCCCTCTACTCGTTCTGGCTTCGTCTCGAGGTGGATGCGCACTTTAGGCCCTTCAGCCAGCTTCACGCCTCGATGCAAATCACCGGTTTTTTCCGCCTTTAACGAATCGATATACCGAATCACTTCGCGGGCATTTTTTCCCACTTCATCTGAATATCGCTTCAAGCTGTCTAGTTCTTCGAGAACAGCCAATGTAATGACGACATCGTTGTCCTTGAATTTTGTGATCGATGTTGGGTCGTGAATAAGTACATTGGTGTCAATGACAAATGTTTTTCGCGTCACTTTGTTTTCCTCGGATCCACTCGTTTGCTTGCGGGAATTTGGCTTCTGCGCCAGAATCATTTTTTACCTCTTTTAAATGGTATAGGTTGGAAGTTATGATGATTTTTCTTCAGCCCCCTTGGTTTCCTCCAAAAATCCTCTTATAGTCGAGCGCTATTCCAAATGCAAGACTCTGTTTTTATTTTTTTCAAGTTTTTGATAGTAAGGAGGTTAGAAATAAATACAAGCAGACATCTTTAAAGAGTGCTAATTTTTATTGACGGGGGATAACCCCCTTTTTATATAATAGAGGCTAAAGTGAGGTATTTATGAAGATTACGCGACATTTACTGAGTCTTCCTCCTTATCTATCGACTCCATGGGAGAACGTGGCTGCTCTGAATGCAGTTCCTATTGGCAGCACCTTTACTCTGATCGTTTCCCTGGAAAACCGCTCTCAAGTAGAGATCCCCGGCTTAGACGCCAGCGCCATCCAAGCAATCTTTGACGCCCACGCCCAATTTCTCGAAAGCCAAAAAACAGCTAGACTAGGAGACAGTCCCATTAGCTTTACCCTCCCCTTTAAACTCGAAGGGGGAACGACTCCACTTAGCGAAGTCTTGCAGCATAACGCAAGCCAAGCAGACCTCCCTCCACTTCCCCCCAACGTACTCGAGCGCATCACCACCATCGCCAAGGGCTTTGGCCTCGAAGACACCTCTACCCTTTCTCCCGCCGAGGAAAATTGTAACTGTATGTACTGCCAAATCATCCGCGCATTAAACGATGAAACGCCCAAAGAAAAAGAAGAGGAAATCTCAAACGAAGACCTCTCTTTCCGCGATTGGGAAGTAAGCCAGAGCGGCGACCAACTTTACACAGTGACTCACCCGCTCGATAAAAATGAGCAGTACAGCGTGTTTCTAGGAACTCCTCTCGGTTGCACTTGCGGTCAGAAAAGTTGCGAGCATTTGCGAGCCGTCTTACGTACTTAGAGACTGTCCACAAACTCGGCCTTTTAGGGATTTGAAAAGATTTTCGATGAGATTTCACGGGACGAAGTCCGTATCGATCGACAAGAGCCATATGCGAAGCTGCATATGACCGAGGAGATCGACGTGAAATGTAGCGAAAAGCTTTCAAAGACCGAAGGCCCAGTTTGTGGACAGTCTCTTACTGAATTTCATCAGGTCTCCGGAAACCCGGTCCTTTAGGGCCGGGTAATTCACATCCAAATTTGGGAGGAGTTCGAAACTCCTCCCAAATCATTCCCCGTCCTTTAGGGCGGGGTTCATGAGTTATTAGCGCTTCGCCAAAAAACACTTTTGGAATATTGCCTTCCGTTCTAGTATGGTGGTTGAGAACTGGAGTAATGGATATGTCATTTGTGAAGACTGTTTCGATCGTAGCACTAAGCTTTGCTCTGCAAGCAGCGCCCGCTGCAGCCCCTGCAAAAACGGCAGCGCTAATCGCGGCTGAGAAAAAAAGCTTCAAGCCATTCACCGGAAAAGTCGTCGCAAATAAAGTACGCCTACGCGTCAAGCCTGATCTCGACAGCCACATCATCCGTCAAGTCAGTAAAAATGATCTCCTCCTCGTCGTGGGAGAAGAGGGCGATTTCTACGCCGTCCAACCTTCGAAAGAAACGAAAGCATACGTCTTCCGCAGCTACATTCTCGACAACGTAGTCGAAGCCAACCGAGTCAATATTCGATTAGAACCTCAGGTCGACGGCCCGATTATTGGACAACTCCAAGCAGGTGATCGAATTCAAGGCCAGGTGTGCCCTATGAATCACAAGTGGCTTGAAATTGCCGCTCCGAACTCGACTCGCTTTTATATCTCGAAAGAGTTCCTCACACAAGTTGGCGGCCCTGACTATCTCATCTCGATGGAAAAGAGAAAATCTCAAGTCGAAGAAGCGCTCAATGCCGCCTATGCCGCTGCTGAAACAGAGTGCAAGAAAGAATACGAGGAAATGGCTCCTCAAGCATTGATCGACCAATTCCAAGCGATCTTACGCAACTTTGCCGACTTCCCAGAAGCTGTGAACCAAGCCAAAGAAGGGCTTGCAACGTTGAAAGAGACCTATTTACAAAAGAAGATTTCCTTCCTTGAGTCGAGATCAGAACTCTCCCCCGTTGCGAAACAAGAACTCCTCGCCAAACACCAAGCCGAGAGCCGAGAGCTCCTCGCCGATGGACAAGCCAACACCGGCTTCTTTGCCAAGCGTGCCCCCAAGAAAGAGATGACCGACCAGATGCGCTACTGGGACACCATTGAAGAGTCTCTCTACTTGAGCTGGACCGCCTTTCATACGGGTCGCAAGTTAAACGATTTCTACGGCGAACAAAAGGCCAATGCCACCGTCTTGACAGGCACTGTCGAAGCCTATGATCGATCGGTCAGAAACCGCCCTGGCGACTACGTCCTCCGAAGCGATGAAGCCCCTACCGCCTATCTATATAGTACGTCGGTAAATCTAGAAAAGTATGAGGGTAAGCAGGTTACACTTCTCGCCAGCCCCCGTCCCAATAATCATTTCGCCTTTCCTGCTTACTTTGTTTTAAGCGTGGAATAAAGAATAAAGATCGAGATTAAAAAACAATCTCTAAGGATCCACCAATTTTAATTCAGAGATTGTTTCTTAAGGGGTAAAATTGTTATAATTCTTCCTAAACTTAAAAGAGGAATCATGACAATAAAAAGAGCAGCTTTTTCTAACAACAATTTAACATATCCAAACTCTTTTATTCGCAGGGGTAGATTTCAAAAACTGGAAACAAACGTTCTAAGCGAAGTGATTTCCTATCTTTCAGCCCCAGAAATGGCTCTTTTTATCAATGTGGCTCTTCATGCAAAAAAGATTGCTCAAACCTATCTCCATCCGGCTATTCGCTCACAAATAAAAAGCCGGACACAGCCAAGCAATCCTCTCACTATGCGAGAAATCGAGCAGTATACAAGACTTCTTCACAAGCCTCCTAGATCCTCGGATCCTTTAGCTTTGAAACTCATTGGCCGGATGGACAATGAGCAAGTGCAAGAAATTCTACAGAGCCTTTCTAACATTCGTTATCTCGATCTCAAACAAGTAAGAGGGCTTTCTCTCGAAACGCTGAGCTCTCTGAGCGCTGTGATGAAGACCGTCCAAGAGTTTCGAATACCCATTAATCGGACAACCGAAGTTTTTGGCGATGAAGAAGAGCTAATCATTAACCTTTCTTCCGACGAAGAAGTCATCCAAACTTCTTGGCACAAGGCTTTTTTTGAACAAGAATTACAACCAGTTCTATGCAAACTCGCGGACAATTCTACCTGCTTAGAATATCTCGACCTTTCTCACGCCTACCTCAGCGATAAAATCCTCATCCCCTTCCTTCGAGATACTCTACACACTCTTCTTCTCAATGACGAAGTAGCGGAAGCTCCTTCGGGACAATATACCGATCAAACCATCGATGCTTTGATCGCTCAATGTCCGAACCTTTCTCGATTAGAACTCGAAGGTCAAAAGCACATTTCTATTGAAGCGCTCATCTCCCTTCTCGAGCGATTGCCCATCAAACAGCTCAACATCTGGCTAGGACCTCGTGCTTCCACCGCTTTTCTCACCGCCCTCGTGAAATATAGAGGAGAACATTTAACAGACTTAAATTTGTCGATCGATCCATATGCTGAACCTCTGAGGCACTTCCCTCCTTTGCAAGACCAAGAGGAAATCCCTCTTTCCCCTCCATTGACTGATCAAGATATTGAATTCCTTATCAGGAGATGTCCTAGTTTGCACCGTTTGATTCTCAATGGACACTCAATCACTGAAGCCATTGCCCCTCTTTTAGGCCAATCTGCTCAGTTGAAAGAACTCGATCTAACAGGCACAACTTGCATATTCTCTTCTATCGACAGTGTGAATGCCCTTTTAGGACATGATTACGAAGTCCTTCGCCTGTGTGTCGACGTATCCATCATCAAAAATGTTCTTCAAGCGATTGCCGAAAAATGTCCTAATTTGAAAGAACTTCAACTCTATCCCAATGGCAAGCAATGGGAACTCACGGATGAAGATCTCGATTTCGTGACTGCTCGCTGTCCTCGTTTAGAGAAATTCGAATGGATCAACAAGATTTTATCCATCACTGATGAAAGTCTTCAAAAAATGGCAGAAAGATGCCCCCGCCTTAAATGGTTAGATTTGCGAGAAGCCCCCCACCTCACCGATGCAACGATTCGAACTCTCGCTAAAAAATGCAAGCATTTAGAAGAGCTTTATCTGCGCGATTCTAAAGGCATCCGAGATCTTCGCCCTCTCCGCTCACTTCCTCATCTCCAGCATCTTCAGCCCTCGATTCCTTTTAGAGAGCTCCCTCACGGGTTCTGCACTGAAGAGCCCAATTTGGATTCACCATTGACTGTTAGAGAGTTTTTAGAGGGTCTTCCTGAAGATGACGAGGGAGCTTCTCGATCTGCTCTGGCTGGGGCAATTCCTTTGCCAGTCCGCCGAACTCCTTGAGCTTCTTGGCCGAAACTAAGACTCGGCTTTCAAGAGAGGCAACCGATTGGTTGTAGGCGTCAACCGAGGAAGTGAGCTGGCGCCCTAGCTTGCTCCAGTGTTCAGCCATCGTCCCTAACCGGTCATACAACTCTGCCCCAAGCTTTGCGATCTCTTGAGCGCTCTTTGAAAAGCTCTCTTGCTTCCAACCAAAGGCCACTGCGCGTAAAATAGCGATCAGGGTCGTCGGCGTAGCGATGATGATATTTTGATCTGCGCCCACTTCAATCAACGTCGGATCGGCCTGCAAGGCCATACTAAAGAACGACTCGGCAGGAAGAAAGAGGATGACGTACTCGGGAGATAGGTTGAAATGTTTCCAGTACTCTTTCGAGGAGAGGTCGCGGATGTGTTTGCGCAACGCGCCGGCGTGTTCCTGAAGCTTATGCTTGCGCCGCTCTTCTTCTTGGATATCGGCTGCATCGAGATAGGCATTCAATGGCGTCTTGGCATCGACTACAATATGTCTTTGGCCAGGCAAGCGAATCACTAAATCGGGTCGTAACATTCCTGCATCGACGCTCACTTGCTCGGCGAAGTCGCACTGATTCACCAAACCTGCCAACTCGACCACTCGCCGCAGATGGATCTGCCCCCAAGCACCGCGGAGTTGCGGAGAACGCAGCGCAGAGGCCAATTGGGCCGTTTCCTTTCGCAATTCACGATCAGAGACCATCATCTGCTCAATCTGCTGTTGGAGAGCCGAATAAGCCCCTTCTCGCCTTTTCTCCAGCTCTCGTTGATGATCATCCAACTTCTTCAACGTCTGCTCAATGGACTTATGTCTCCCCTCTAACTCTACGCGCGCGCCTTCCTGATATTTCTCCAACCTCCCTTCAGCCAACTGCAAAAAGGCCTTGGAGCTCTGCTGGAGCACATCAAAGGAAAGCGACTTGAATGAGTCCTCCATGTGCTTTTGCGACTTGGTGTTTTGCTTGTGGAGGAAAAAAAGCAAGAGGCTAAAGGCCGCAATCGCAACGGCGATCCAAACAAGCGGGTGTTCGAGCAATTCCGTCATGCTTCAAAGTTATTCTTTCACCGCATTAAAATCGAGCAGTCTCACCACAGAGAAAGAAAAAAAATTCACCACTGAGAGCACTGAGAACACTGAGGCCGCGAAACGCGGCAAAAAAGAAGAGAAAAAATCCTTTCTCTTTTTCTTTTGCGGCGCTTCGCCGCCTCAGTGTTCTCAGTGCTCTCAGTGGTGAATTTTTTTCGATTACTTGTCGTCGACGTCGTCGGGCTCTGGCTCGAAGTCTTCGAGCGTCTTTGACTTTTTGCCTGCGATGAGGCGGATGAGGGAGAGGACAAGGGCAATGATGATATAGATCCAAGAGATGGCAGCGAAGACAAAGGGAAAGAAATAAAGGATGCCATAGAGAAAGAGGATGGCGAGAATGACGGTGAGGAAAGCAAGGTGAAAGGAGTGGAGGCGAAAGTGGAGCATTTTGAGGCTGGGGAATTTGAGGCGGCAAACCATTAGATAACCAAGGATGAACATGACGACGGTGAGGACGATCGGTCGGCTGATTTGGGTGCATTCAATGTAGCCGCGGGTCACTGGCCAAAGGTAGAGAAGGTTGGCGGAGACAGCAGCCGCGGCGGCAGCAGGGATAGGCAGGCCGGTGAAGTGCTTCTTTTGCTCAGCCATTTGGGCCGCATTGCCCTTCGCTTCATTGGTTTTGACATTGAAACGGACGAGGCGGAGCACGCCGCAGAGCGAATAGACCATACAGCTCGTCGCCGCAAAAAAGGAAAGGGGGGTCCCCTGTTGCAAAGAAAGGGTTTTCAAGAGGAGGACTGAGGGAGCGACGCCAAATGAAATCGCATCGGCGAGCGTGTCGAAGATAAAGCCAAATTCGCTTTCGGCGTGAAAAGCGCGAGCCACTGCGCCATCAACGAAATCGGCAATAGCGACGACGAGCAGCAAGAGAGCGGAGTGGTAAACCACTTCGTACTCGCCGCAGCCGGGCTCGATCATGTTCACTTTGAAAATAACAAAGAGACCACACGCAAGTGCAAAGGCAGTGATGACATTGGGTATGAGGTAAACTCGCTTCATCGAACTTTAATGTAACAAAAAAATAGTGATTTTTTCACGGAAAAAAGTTAGTGTTGGGGCCTCGGAACTATTTTCCCTGCATGGTTTATCCTCTTGAGTTAGAGGGAGACCAAGTTTTTGTGGACAGAAAAGCACAAACTACAATATATAGTGTGTTAAAAGCGCAAATACCTACTAGATCTGGTAGGTGAGCCCTAGAATAAGATGAGGCGAACGATGAAAAAGACTACGAGTCAGGAATCCTTTTTAGAAGACCCTATGACCACCCTTAAAACGACCGCCAAAAAGGCGACTAAAGAAGCCAAAGAAGTGGCTTATACCGTCGTGAAACGAAATGGAACCTTGGTTCCTTTTCGCCGCGAACGGATTTTACGAGCGATTGAAGCGGCCTTCCGAGACACTAAAAATGTCCCTGAGCCAACCCAGTTCGATACGGACGTCAAAAAAACGATCGAACAGATGACCGACCTTGTCGTGAAGCAAGTCCTCCTTCTCGCCTCAAAAGGAGCCTGCCTGACTGTCGAAGGGATTCAAGACGTTGTGGAAGTGACTCTTATGAAAAACGGCCACCACGACGTAGCGCGCGACTATATCGTATACCGCGATGAGCGCCAATCCAAGAGAGAGACCTCCGTCACGAATCTAAAAATCTACCGCCGCGATAAAACGACTCCGACTCGCTTCAACCCAATGAAAATCGCCTCCTCGATCGAACGAGCCTTCCGAAAAGCGCGTAAAATTGAAGAGCAGTCACCCGATGAAGTGGTCGCTGCCGTAAATCTTCTCACCCAAAAAATCGTCCTCGAAATGTCAGAACTCTCCACGAAAGGTGACCTTCTCTACATCGATATGATCGAAGATCGAATCGAGCGAGAATTGATGAATGAAAAGTTCTTCGACGTGGCTAAGAATTACATTCTCTATCGTGCAGATAAAGCGCTCAGACAAGAAACCCTCCAGTCGCTGCCTGCAGCCATCGATGAAAACGCAACGGTTCGCTCTTTTGATATTTTGACCGTAGATAACGTGACGATCAAAATCAACGAGCACATGATCCGCAATAAGTTCGCTTTTGCCTGCCGCGGACTCGAAAAACTCACTTCTATCGACGAGCTCCTCGAGACGTCGATCTCCCAATTCTATGTCGGGATGAAGCAACACGAAGCCGATCTCGCCAACATTTTCTCCGCGAAATCGAAGATCGAGAAAGAACCTGCCTACTCACAAGTCGCTTCCCGCCTCCTATTAGACGTCCTCTACCGCGAGACAGTTGGCTTACCAGCTTCCGATGCAACACTTCAAAAAGCTCACCGCCAATACTTTAAGAAATATATTAAAGAGGGCATTTCGGTCGAGCGCGTATCTCCAAAGCTTCTCGACTTTGATCTCGACGAACTCGCCGCTGCAATGGACCTAAAGAGAGACGACCTCTTTACCTATCTTGGTCTACAAACTCTCTATGATCGCTATTTCATCCATCACGAGCAGCGCCGCCTCGAAACTCCGCAAATCTTCTGGATGCGCGTCTCGATGGGCCTGGCTCTCAATGAAGGCGAGCAGAAAAACAAGCGCGCGATTGAGTTTTATAACGTCCTCTCCCAGTTTCATTTCACATCGAGCACGCCGACTCTCTTCAACTCCGGCACGCTCCACTCGCAACTCAGCTCTTGCTACCTCTCGACCGTCATGGATGACCTCCAACACATCTTTAAAGTCATCGGCGATGATGCGCAGCTCTCCAAATATGCAGGCGGCCTCGGCAATGACTGGACGAATGTCCGCGCCACTGGTGCTCGCATCAAGGGCACAAACGGCAATTCTCAAGGCGTAGTCCCCTTCCTCAAAGTCGCGAACGACACAGCTGTAGCTGTGAACCAATGCTTTGCTCCAGAAACGCTCATTTACACCGATAAAGGAACAAAACCCATTTCCGATATTGCTATCGGCGATCTCGTCCTCGGCATCAGCGGCACTTATCGCGAAGTGACTGAGAAGTTCGCCTACAACCAACATGATCCAATGGTTGCGATCACGGTCAAACATTCGATCGATCCGATCTCCGTCACAGCCGGACACCCTTTCTATGCCATCCGTGGCGTGCCTCTCGAACAAGCGAATGAGCGCACGATGCAGTGGTTAAAAAAAGGCAAAATCAAGTGCGAATGGGTTGAAGCTGGTCAACTCCAACGAGGCGATTACATCGCCCAAGTCATCCCAAAAGAAACCGTTGCAGTCGCTGGAATGGATGAAGAGGATGCGAGGCTTTATGGAATTTTGCTCGGAGATGGCCACATGTCAAAAGAGGGTGCACAGTGGGGCATCTCTGGCAATCCAAAAAGCGACACTCACCTGGAATTTATCCGCCACTATCTCAATGAGCGCGGAATCCATTTCTGGGAAACTGAATGTGGAGATTCTTACATCCAAATTCATTGGGCATCAGGGCGCGGCGCAGTGCGCGATGCAACGACTGGACGCATCGTTGGCAGCGGAGCTCCTACCTTGCCATTTGAATATGAAGATCTCTACGATGCGCAAGGACGCAAACACATTGCTCCACGCCTAGCTCACTTGCCACGTCCTCAAGCTCTTGCTCTGGTTCAAGGACTCCTTGAAACAGATGGCAATGTCTCTCGTGGCAAAGAAATTACCTTTAGCAACACGTCGCAACCTCTGGTCGAAGGACTTCGCTACCAAATGCTCCGCCTCGGCGTGCCAACAGCAGGTAAATTGCGAGTGCGTAAGAATGACCACACGGGACGACGCTCTGATGGTTCGCTCGTCCATTTCAAAGGCGAGACGAAAAATTACGATCTCCGTATCCCAGCCATTCCTGAATTGGCTAAACTCATCGATTGCGCTCCAGTGAAGAAATTTAACTGGCTCACCATCAATGACCACATTTTCACTCGCGTAGAAGAGAGAGCTTCCAGAGAAGTCGCTCCGTTTGTTTATGACCTTAAAGTCGAAGGCGATGAGTCGTATATGACAACCTCTGGCTTGGCCCATAACGGCGGCAAGCGTAAGGGGGCGATGTGCGCCTATCTGGAGACGTGGCACCTCGATATCGAAGACTTTTTAGAACTGCGCAAAAACACAGGCGACGAGCGACGACGCACGCATGACATGAATACGGCGAATTGGATCCCAGACCTGTTCATGAAGCGGGTGAGAGAGGGCGGTATGTGGACCCTCTTTTCTCCGAGCGATGTTCCTGATCTGCATGATCTCTATGGTAGCGCTTTTGAAGCTCGCTACGTCGCCTATGAAAAAATGACTGAGACCGGCAAGATCAAGCTCTTCAAAAAAGTCGAAGCGCTCTATCTATGGCGCAAGATGTTGAGCATGTTATTTGAAACGGGCCATCCTTGGATCACGTTCAAAGATCCATCGAACATCCGCTCACCACAAGATCATGTCGGCGTCGTCCATTCGTCGAATTTGTGCACCGAAATTTTATTGAATACATCGGCGCAAGAGACAGCTGTGTGCAACCTCGGCTCGGTAAACTTGGCGATGCACGTGACTGAAAAAGGTCTCGATGAAAAACAACTCTCTTCGACGATTCGCACAGCAGTGCGCATGCTCGACAACGTCATCGACATCAATTTCTATCCAACAGTTGAGGCGAAAACAGCCAACGCTCGCCACCGCCCGATCGGTTTAGGGTTCATGGGCTTCCAAGATGCTCTGTACATCCAGAACATCAGCTATGCAAGCCACGCAGCGGTCGAATTTGCCGATAAGAGCATGGAGATGATCTCTTACTATGCAATTTTAGCATCGACCGAGCTCGCTCAAGAGCGAGGCACCTATCAGACCTATAAAGGCTCCAAATGGGATCGCGGCCTGTTGCCGATCGACACCATCGACATCCTCGAAAAAGAACGCGGAGTCAAAGTCGACATCGACCGCTCGATGAGCATGAACTGGGAACCGGTGCGCTCCGCTGTGAAGAAATACGGCATGCGCAACTCCAATACGATGGCGATTGCGCCGACGGCGACGATTGCCAATATCACGGGGGTGATTCCATCGAACGAGCCGATCTACAAACACCTGTTTGTCAAATCGAACTTGTCGGGTGAATTCACCGTGACAAATCCCCACCTCGTCACAAAACTCAAAGAGCAAAATCTATGGGATGACGAGATGGTCGACGACCTCAAATACTTCGACGGTTCGATCCGAGAGATCGAGCGCGTTCCTGAAGAAATCCGGAACCTTTTCCTCACTGCTTTTGAAGTTGAGCCCGAGTGGATCATCGAATGCGGCGCAAGACGACAAAAGTGGATTGACATGGGTCAATCGCTCAACCTTTATCTCGCTGAGCCAAGTGGAAAAAAACTCCACCAAATGTATCTGCTCGCTTGGGAAAAAGGGTTGAAGACGACCTACTACCTCCGCACGCTCGGAGCAACGCAAATCGAAAAATCGTCGATCGATATCAACAAGCGCGGTTTACAACCCCGCTGGATGAAGAGCAAATCGGCGTCGAGCAACATCAAAGTCGATCGAGCAGAAGAAGAACAACCAAAAGCTTGCAACCTCGGTGAAGGTTGTGAGAGCTGCCAATAAGGGGAAACCATGAGCGATAATGCAAAGAAAAAGCGGGTAAACGTGGCAGAAAAGCGGCTCATCAACTGCCATGCAGTCGATGTGAACCAACTCATGCCACTCAAGTACAAATGGGCCTGGGAGCACTACCTCAACGGATGTGCGAACCATTGGATGCCCAATGAAGTGCCCATGGGCAAAGACATCGAGCTGTGGAAATCGAATACTCTCAGCGAAGACGAAAGACGCGTCATCATGCGCAACCTCGGCTTCTTTTCGACAGCGGAGAGCTTGGTCGGTAACAACATCGTCCTCGCGATCTTCCGCCACGTCACCAATCCCGAAGCGCGCCAATACCTCCTGCGCCAAGGGTTTGAAGAGGCGATCCACACACACGCGTTCCTCTACATCGTCGAATCGCTGACCCTCGATCACGGCGAAGTGTTCAACATGTACAACGAGGTCAACTCGATCAACAACAAAGACCAGTTCGAGATGGAGCTCACCCAAGACATCCTCAAGCCCAACTTCTCAACTGCCACCTTTGAAGGGGCTCAAAAGTTCCTCGAGAACTTGATCGGCTACTACATCATCATGGAAGGGCTTTTCTTCTACAGCGGCTTTGCGATGATCCTTTCTTTCCTCCGCCAAAACAAGATGGTCGGCGTCGGCGAGCAGTTCCAATACATCCTGCGCGATGAAACGGTCCACCTCAACTTCGGGATTGACCTGATCAACACGATCAAAGAGGAAAACCCAGAGCTGTGGACTCCTGACTTCCAAAAACACATCATCGAGAGGATCAAACAAGCGGTCGAGCTCGAGATCAAGTACGCAGAAGACTGCCTTCCCCGTGGAATCCTCGGCTTAACCGCCCCCATGTTCCGCGACTACGTGCAGCACATCGCCGACCGCCGTTTCGAACGAATCGGCCTCAAAGCGATCTACCGCTCCAAAAATCCATTCCCATGGATGAGCGAGACGATCGATCTAGGCAAAGAGAAGAACTTCTTCGAGACGAGAGTAACCGAATACCAATCGGCCTCGAACTTGACGTGGTAAAACAAAGGCCCCTCTCTCGAGGGGCTTTTTAACTTAAGAAATTTTCACGGCGACCACAGTGACGTTGTCACGAGAATAGTCGTCCATTGCTCTCTTAACCAATGAAGCTGAGAGGGTTGAAAAAAGGTTCGAAGAAGCATGAACTGTCTTAACAATGTCCCGCTCAAGCGAGAAATCTTTGAGACCATCACAGGCGAGGACAAGGACGTCACCAGGTTTCACTCGATTGATGCTTATTTTTGGCTTAGGAATGATGAGAGGCATTTTATTACAAGAATCCCCTAATGAACGGCTGACGTTGCTTCCTCGCGGGGGTACTCTTAAAGTTTTGGGGTTGGGCATCAATGGCCATAGAGTGGCAGTAATCGGAGTACCGAGGAGGATCGACGCTCTTTTGGCATCTTTTTTGCTTCCCCAATTTCGGATACAAGACAGGGGTATAGACTTCAGTTGATCGCCAAAGGTTCGATAGATATTGGCTTCGCTATCTCCTACTGTAGCGGTATAGATAAAATGAGTTGTCTTGTCGATGAAAGAAAGAACCAGAGTAGCACCAGCTTCATCCCATTCTTTTCTTTGGATAATTTCGGAATGGATCTTATCGATGACCGATTCGAACGTAGAATGCACACTAACATCTCGATTGGCCAAGGCCAGGGGGAGCTCTTCTTGGAGCCTTTGGCTGGCATAATTGGCTATGCTCGCACCTTTTGCTTTACCGGGATTCGATAAGTCCTCCTCGCTTCCATGACCATCTAAAACAGCCAAAATAGCTCCCCGTTCGATTTCGCGGAAGAAATGGGCATCTTCCATGGAAAGCCTTTTTCCTTGCTCGCTCGATTCATTATGCTCGAATTTCAAGGGGGGTAACCCGCGGGGAAAGGGTTCCAATAATCCCTTCTCCACAGAAGCATATACTTCACTGTCGTCTTGATCTCTGTGCTCTTGGATTGCTTTCTGAGCGTTTTTGAACATATGAACGACCGCTGTTTTGCGATCGAATGCGCGAGGTATCCAAGGAACAACTACTTCAGTGAACTTTTGAGCTATCTGCTCCAACAAGGAATTTTCTAGTATCTTTCGTATTTTTGCTGGGCTTTGTGGATCATAAAGAACAATCACCTCTTCTGGCAACCTCCGCTTAGACCTATCTGCAGAGTCAGCCTCCATAGAGGCTTCTTGCTTGCCAGTGGGAAAAGAGACAGAAGACATAAGAACGCTCGTGTAAAAAAAGGAGCCCCCTCAAGAAAATAGGGGGCTGAGAAAGCCGTTTGAGGGGCGCAACAAGTTAGGGGTTAGACCCATGCGACGCAGCAGATTGCCTGCCTCGGCGAGCAGCCTTACTTGTTAAGCATTACCCGTTATTGTTTCGGCTTGCCGCAACCGCAGCCGGAGCTGCCAGTGTTGGTCGTATTGGTCGCTGTTTCAGTCGCTGTCGTTTCGTCGTTCCAGAGACGAAGTTTGGCAGTATTTTCCTCTGTCGTCGTTTCGGTAGAAACCACAACTTCTGCTTCAGGAGCAGTTTCTGCCTCATCGGCATAAACAGCTAAGCAACAGCAGTTGAGAGCAGCGATTAAAGCGGCGGTCATTTTGGACATAGATTCTCCTTCATGTTAACCCGAAGCAAAAACTTCGGAAAAGCCATCCTACTCTCTGAGCCAATTTTTTGCAATGCAGCTCATTGAGATTCATCGAAATAAAATAAACATTCAGAGTTTTTAAAATAATTTATATAATTAGATCAGAACACTAATTTGGTCCCCATGCCCCTATTTCCAAGTAAAGATCCCAATTTTTCGAATCCCGCTTTTGCTCAAGAATTTGTGCAAGATGCCAAGACAGCGCATGCACTCGCGCAGAAAGAACTGATCGTGAATCGAGCAGAACAAGTTCTTCTCGGTCAGAGAGTTCAGATGATGAAGGGGTTTGTCAATGACCTACCTGCCAGTGACCCCCAATACAGTCAACTGGTGACGGCCATTCAAATGGATCAAATTGAACTCGACGAATTGAAAACAAGAGAACTCACTCTGATTCAATTGCTTGAAAAAAAGGAAGCAAAATAAATCACAGATCTTTTATAGAGAAATCAAACGGAGGAATTATGCCACGCCCCACACGACGAAGAACCAGCCGACGCACCAAGAAAAAGACTGCTGCTCGTCGCTCAAGTCGCTCGCCAGCCAGTATTTCGGCCAAGACGACGATTTCCAATCACAAGGCGCTCTGGTCTTCCTTCAAAAATCTACGCCAACGAGTAGACAAAGCTTGGACGAAACTCAAAACCGACGTCAAGCGAAAAGCCAACCCTCAAACCATTCTCAGAGACCGAAACGAACTCTTGCTTCTTCTCGGCGAGTGCAATTACATGAGCCGCGAATGCGCGCGCCTCGCAACGAAGAATAGAGCCGATTGAAAAACTGCTTTACCCATAAAAATCGAAGATTTTGAGGCTAGTTGCGAGTGACAGCAAAGCTGTCACGTTCCATTCGACAAGAGCAACCCCTGACGGGTTGGTCGAGGAGAATGAACGCAAATCGCCTCAAAAGCGCGATTTTGATGGGTAAATGAGTTTTGCAGTTGGCTCACTACCCAAAACAATTGATTTCCAAGGACTACTCCCGTAAAATAGACCGTTTTACGGGAGAATCTCAATGCTCAATGCCCTCGACGCTGTCGGCCAAACCTATCATGGCTTTCTCATCACTCAATATTTGCCCCTCAAAGAGCTGCACAGCACATTGATCGAACTCGTCCACGAGCCGACTGGCGCCCGGGTAATGCACATCGTCAATGAGGACCCTGAAAACCTTTTTTGCCTCTCCTTCCAAACCTTCCCCTCGAGCTCCAATGGCGTCGCCCACATCCTGGAGCACACCGTCCTTTGCGGCTCCAAAAAATTCCCCGTGAAAGACCCCTTCTTCGCCATGACGCGGCGCAGTTTAAACACCTTCATGAACGCCTTTACCGGCAATGACTTCACCTGCTACCCCGCCAGCTCTCAAGTCGAAAAAGACTTTTATAACCTCCTCGACGTCTACATCGACGCCGTCTTCTACCCGTCGTTGAGAAAGTTGAGCTTTTTGCAAGAAGGGCATCGGCTCGAACTCTCCGATCCCTCCAACCTCGACAGTCCGCTCCGCCTTCAAGGCGTCGTTTACAATGAGATGAAAGGAGCGATGAGCTCGAGCGAATCAAGGCTTTGGAAAGCGATCGGCAAAGCGCTTACCCCCGATTTACCCTACGCCTACAACTCCGGTGGCGATCCGAAAGACATTCCTACTCTCTCGTACGAAGAACTCGTCGAATTCCATCAGACCTACTACAACCCTTCCCGCTGCCTCTTTTTCTTTTACGGCAACCTCCCGTTAGCCAAGCACCTCGACTTCATCCGCGAACGGGTCCTCGAGAATGCGACTAAACTCCCCCTTCTTCCCCCTCTTCCTTTGCAGCCCCGCTTTTCCGAGCCGCTCCACATCGTCGAGCACTACCCGGCGGCTGAAAAAGAAGAGGCGCAAATCGCCTTTAGCTGGCTCACAGCCCATCTTTCGTCGCAGAGCGACGTCCTCGCTCTCTGTCTCCTCGAAAACCTCCTCATGGAAACCGACGCCTCTCCGCTCAAGATGGCCCTTCTCAAGTCAAAGCTCTGCAAAGAGGCCGACTCTTCCATTGACGTCGAAATGAGCGAAGTGCCCTGGACGATCGTCTGCAAAGGATGCAAGCCGACGAACCAAAAGAAACTCGAAAAACTTCTCTTGGGCACTCTCGCGAAGATCGCCTCAAAACCCATTGACACGGCTCTCGTCGACGCCGCTCTTCATCAACTCGAATTCCACCGGCTTGAAATCAACGGAGAAGGAGGCCCCTTTGGCCTCACTCTCTTCTTTCGCGCAGGTCTGATCAAGCAACACGGCAGCGAGCCTGAAAGCGCCCTCCTCTTCCACACCCTTCTGACCGAGCTGCGCGCACGGCTCAACGACCCCGACTATTTACCCAGTCTCATGCGCCGCTATCTCGTCGACAATCGCCACTTCGTCTCGGTCACTCTCCTCCCCGACCCAGACCTCGCTAAAAAAGAGCAAGCTGAAGAGCAAAAACGGCTCGAAATCTTCCAAACTAGACTCTCTCACCAAGACAAAGAACAAATCGCAGCTCAATCGAAAGAACTGCTCAAATACCAAGAAGAGATCGAACACCAGTCGCTCGATTGCCTCCCCAAAGTGACTTTGCGCGACGTCCCACCCCGCACCCGCGATTTTCCTCTCTCCCATCAAGAGAAAAAAGGCTTCGACCTCTATCACCACACCTGTTTCACCAACAAAATTCTCTACGTCGATTGGGTCTTTGACCTGCCCCACATCGAAGCAAAAGACCTCCCCCTCGTTGGCCTCTTAAGCCGTCTCTGGACAGAACTTGGCTGCGGCGGCAAATCGTACGACGAGACGCTCCACTTCATGCACGCTCATACCGGCGGCATCGATGCCTCCCTCTCACTCCACATCTCATCCGATAATCCCGACCTCCTTCTCCCCTCCTTTTCTCTGCGCGGCAAGGCGCTCGACCGAAAAGCAGAGCCCTTCTTCCAGCTCCTCTACGACTTTGCGCAAGGACCCGACTTCAGCGACACTGCCCGTATCCGCGAGTGGCTCGAGCAACATGCAACCGAACTCCAAACGCGCCTCGTAAAAAACTCGCTCAATTACGCCACCGGCCTTTCCCTTAGCGGATACTCTGACGCCTCCTGGATCAACAATCAATGGCACGGCCTCCCCTACTATCACTTCATCCAACAACTCGCCTCGAGCAAAAAAAAGGACTGGATGAAGCGACTCAAAGAACTCGCCCACCTGCTCGTCTCCAACGGGAAGCCCCACCTCGTCCTCGCCTGCGACAAAGAGCAACTCGAGCACCTCAACGCCCACCACTTCTACGCCCTCGACCAATGGAAGCCCCGCACCACGGCCACTCCCTGGCGCGGTCATTACAAACACTCCCCACTCCCCTCACAGGCTCGCCTCATTCCCTCTCCCGTCGCTTTCACCGCCCTCGGCCTTCGCACCTCGGCCTACCGCGATCCCGATGTCGCCGAGCTGATGATCTCGACCGAACTCTTTCCAAACGTTATCCTCCACAAAGAAATCCGCGAAAAAGGGGGCGCCTACGGCGGCGGAACCTCTTACACTCCTACTACCGGCAACTACACCTTCTACGCCCACCGCGATCCCCATCTCACTCAAACGCTCGCCACCTTCCGCTCTGCCATTGAAAAACTCGGTGAAGGGCATTTTAACGATCGTGAACTCGAAGAAGCCAAACTCGGTCTCCTCGCCGGCTTCGACACTCCCGTCCCTCCGGGCGGCAGAGCCATCGTCGCCTACTCGTGGCTCCGCAGTGGCCGCACTCTCCAAGCGCGTCAAAATTTACGCGACCAAATCCTCTCCGCAACCAAACAGCAAATCACACAAGCGATCCAACGCCGCCTTTCCAACGCTCCCTCTACAACCGTCTCCTTCCTCGGCAAAGAGATCTGGGACAAAGAAAAACCCTCCTTGGAACTGAAAGAGCTACTGTCTGAGTAACGAGTTGATTTTTATCAGCTCATTCTCTAGTCTTTTTGTTTTCAAAAATGAGGATTCACATGACCGCTATTCAAGCCACCACCAGCAGCAATTCTGCCACACCATTAACCGCGGAAGCCATTCATGATCGGGTTGAAACATTGGTCCAAAATGCTTTTTTCCAGACAATCATTCAGACAAATAGATCGAAGGGAGTTTCCGATGAAGAAATTTGGAAACGAATCACTTTAAATACGTGGGATCTTAGCCATCCTCCACAGCCTCGAGAAGCCTTCCCTTCCCTTGCGACTCCTCAGCGAATCATCGATTTGAATCGAGAAGTTCGTCAACAACAAAGAGAAGCTCTCCAACGCTTGTGGCCCACCGTCTTTACTTTTATGGTTGAGAAAATTGACCGTCAGCAAGAGCAACTCTTTCTCCCAGCTCCCCTTCGCACAGTTCCCTGCGAAGCCAATAGCCACGTCTTGTTAGCTTGGTTTAAAGCCTCTCCTCCCACGCCCACCTCTAATCCTTCTCCCGAGAAAATAGAAGCCTGGCTTAAAAATATGGATCCTATCCTGAAGAGCTACTTACCCGAAAAATTGCGTATCGAAGATAAAGAGCTGTTTCATTTGCCCCCTCTCTTTTATAAGCAGTTTTCTTCCATGCAAGTGCTTGAACTCGTAGGCTGCTCGTTGAGAACTCTATCGGCAGAAATTGGCAACTTCAAAGAGATTCGCGAATTGGTTTTGCAAGAAAATCAATTGGTCAAACTTCCTGACGTATTTGACAAGTTCCCTCACTTATTTACTTTAGATCTCTATGGCAATGATTTGCGCTCTCTTCCCCCAACTTTTAGTCTCCTGAAAGGTTGCCTTATTGATTTAGAGGGAAATCATCAATTGAAAATCGACGCAATAACAATCTCTCAACTAAGCAATCAAGGATGTGTTCTCAAGCTACCCGATCATATTTGGGAAGAAAACCCTGAGCTGAAAAACACAATAACAAAACAGAACGCAATAAATAGCCTCGCTTTAATCCCAAAATTTCAGAGTCTTTTGAAGGCCTTCCCCCTCTTTAATTGATGAGCAGTTTTTGCCTTTTGACTTTTGACTTTGGAAACACTCTCTTTAAAAAAAAGGGTCCACAGATATACACTTAAGAGCTGCGTAATGACATGAGGTGTGACATGCGATTTTTGCTGATTCTTTTGAGCTCTCTCGCTCTCTCTTTGCAAGCCGCTGTGGCCGACATGAAGAAAGGGGCCGACGCTGGCACGAATCTCCTTGAACAAACGTCCCAAGCCTTTACACAGATCGCCAAGAAGGCCATGCCCTGCACCGTCTTCATCAAAGCGCAGGTTCAAACGGCCGCTCCTCAATATTCTCCCGATCCATTCCAGGACGATTTCTTCCGCCGTTTCTTTGGACAAAATCCCTTCCAAAACCAACAGCCGCAGCAACAGCAAGCAGCAGGTTCTGGCTTCATCATCCGGCAAGATGGGTACATCGTCACCAATTTCCACGTCGTAAAAGATGCGACGCAAATCAGCGTCATGCTCAACGACGGAAGAGAGTATCCCGCCGTTATCAAAGGGACCGATCCCCGCACCGACCTCGCGGTCCTCAAAATCGATGAAAAAAATCTACCCTTCTTAGAATTTGGCGATTCCGACGATCTCCAAGTCGGCGAATGGGTTGTCGCAATTGGCAATCCCTTTGGGTTAGAAGGCACGCTGACCGTAGGTGTGGTGAGCGCAAAAGGCCGGCAGGACCTCGGTATCGCCTCTTATGAAGACTTCATCCAAACAGACGCGGCCATCAATCCCGGCAACTCAGGCGGCCCTCTCCTCAACCTCCAAAACCAAGTGATCGGCGTCAACACCGCCATCGTCGGCAATACCGGCGGCTACATGGGCATTGGCTTTGCCATCCCCAGCCGCATGGTTCAAAATGTCATCGAACAAATTCTCGACGGAGGCACCGTCAAGCGCGCCTACCTCGGCATCGTCCTCCAGCCCGTCGATAAAGAGCTCGCCGACGCCCTCTCGCTCGACAAGCAAGACGGAATTCTCGTCTCTGAAGTGGTCAAAGACTCCCCTGCCCAACAAGCGGGCGTCCTCCAAGGCGACATCATTCTCTCCTACAACGACAAACCGGTCAAAAACGTCGCCAAGTTCCGCAACGAAGTGGCCCTCATGACCCCCGGCTCCACCATTAAGCTCCGCGTCCTTCGCAACCAAAAACAAATGGACATCTCCGTCACCCTCGGTTCTCAAAACGAAAACGAAGTGATCACCGGCGAAGTCCTCTCCAAAATCGGCCTCGAGCTCGAGAATCTCACCCCCGAACTCTCCGCCCGCCTCGGCTACACCTCCGATACCGAAGGCGTCGTCATCAGCAAAATAAAGCCCGGCTCTCCCGCCGCCATGGCAGGCCTCCGCGCCGGCTTCCTCATCACCGGCGTCGCCATCAACGGGACCAACCAAAAACGGGTCAAAAACCTCGCCGAATTCGACAACGCGATGAAAGACCTAGGCGACAAAAAGCACATCATCCTGATCGTGCGTCACCAGAACTTCCAGCGCTACTACACCATCAAGATCAACTAGGGCGTGTCGTAAATTATCCTCTGGAAGATTTTTGATGGATTTTTCAATCGGCCTGAGTACCCGCCCGCAGGACATAGTTGATAACCTAGGCCAAGGGCGGGTGCACAGGCCCATTGAAAAAGGCGCAAAAAGCTTACCATGGATAATTGACGACGCGCCCTGATCGATTGTCTTCCCGAAGGGCGTAGCCTCGCCCTTCGGATTCTCCCAAGGAGGCTACAATGAATCTTCTCTCTCAACTCTTTAGAGTCCTTCTACTCTTCACCATTCCTGCAATGGCCGTTCCCTTTCCCATCGATCTTCCAGCTCCCCCCCTTCCCCCGATTCATTCTCTTACTTATGAGGCAGTTGCAAAACTGCTTTGCCCGGGAAAATCGATGATTTTGAGGCCATTTGCGAGTGGTGGCAAAGCCACCACGGTCCATTTGACGAGGTCGGCCCCAAGCGGGCCGACTGAGGAGAATGGACGCAAATGGCCTCAAAAGGGCGG
>JAGWKU010000103.1 GCA_028873375.1 Verrucomicrobiota bacterium | reverse complement strand
ACTTGCGAGTGCGCTTTCTACAGGCTCTTCATTTAACTCAAAGACTTCGAGAGACTCTGCTTTTTTTTCTGCTGCTGCTAAGCGCGCTTCTTTCCGACTCGTTTCTTTTGTCGAGCCGAATTCGATTTCGAAGAAAGAAAGCTCTTCGACAGGTTCTGTTTCAACCGGCACCATAGCAACGATCGAAGAGGGTTGTTCTGCTGTTTTTTCTTGGGCCTTTTTTTCGGCCTCTCTAATGAGGGTTTTATCGAAATCTTCTGAGTCGATCTCAAAGAACTCTGTTTGGTCGAGGGCTGCAGCAAGTTCTTCTCCCGCTTTTTTTACATCAATGGGCGACGCTTCAGCAATTTCTTCTTCCTCTTCGCTCTCTTCGGGAGCCGAAGCGATGAGTTCTTCGCCACTGCTCTCTTCTAGAGCGATGGCTTCTTTTTCAGCCTCTCCATCGGAAAGACCAAATTCCATTTCACATCCAAATTTGGGAGGAGTTCGAAACTCCTCCCAAATCATTCCCCGTCCTTTAGGGCGGGGTTCATTTGTTTGATCAAGAGCTACAGCGAGAAGTTCGCCAATCTGTTTGATATCCACTGGCGGAACAGAAACAATGGGCTCTTCCTCCTCCTCGTCTTCTTCCTCTTCGTCCGCTTCTCGTTTCTTCTCTTCTTTCGAAACGCCAAATTCAATCTCTGCCGTCAGAGTCTCTAGAGACGCAAGATAAACAGGCCTTTCTCGCTGCAACGAAGAAAGGGGAACAAAAAGAAGCAGCCAAAGAGGATTTGTAACCATATCTTAATCCGGATTCTACGAATTAAAAAATTAGTTAGCTAGTCTAGTTTTTGAAAAACGGTGGCGATGTTTTTTTGGTTGTTCCAACAGCGGAGAAAATCTTCGATCTTATAGCTGACGAAGGTCGATTTATCGCTCGGGAATCCTGAATCGATGCAATAGACTTTACGCTCCTCTGGGTTGTAACCGATCACGCAGAGAATGTGGGGCATGTAGTAGAGGCGGGGACCGCCTGGCAAACTGCCGCGGATGGGGATAAGGACGGGAGAGCCATTGAGGAGATAGGTGTGGAGCGTTTCAAAGTCGGCAAGCCTCTCTACTCGAACGGCGTAGTCGGAGCCGAGTTGGTTGGAGGCTTCGGCAGCATTCAAGACCCAGCTCTCGTAAAAGTCGGTGTCGCTGTCGATGACCTGCTCGCAAAATTCGCTTGGATTGACCGCCTTTCGCTGGAGGATTGTATTCATCGCGGTCGACATGGCGGTGGGAAGGGAGAGGTCCAGCGAACGGGGATGGCGGAGAGTGATTTGCGATTGGCGAGGAGCATTTGGCAAGAGGATGAGATCGAGCTCTCGATCAAGCGGGCGGGCTCGAAATTCGGAGAGATTGGAGATGGTGGCCCACAGATGTTGAAGGCCGGATAGATTATCCACTTCAGCAGCGACTACCTTGATCCGGAATCCATCGGCCATTCCCTGTTTTGGCTTCACTGCGTCGGTGACACTTGCTGCAAACGAATCGGCGGGTGCATCGAGAAAGATGATCTGCCCTAAGTCGCCCCACTCATTGGTGTAGAGCCAGGGCGACCATTGTCCTTGTTGATGCAAGCTGACGAAGAAAGAATACCTTCCTTCGCTCGGGCGCTTGGCATTCCAAGTGAGAATCAACTCATTGAACGGTGCAGTCTCTGGAAATTCCCAGGTGAATTCTCGAGAAAGCCGATCTCGATCAGTCAGCGGATAGCCGTGCGTCCTCGAGAATTCTCCGAAGAGAGAAGAGGCGATGAGGAGAAGAAAAAAAGGCATAGACGACCAAAATATATTACTTTGCTAGGCAAGCAGATTGTTACCTGATTGCCTAGCGAAGTAATAAAGAAAATGCTAGCATGTACAACTTCTTTTTAGGAAGGGCAATGCGAATTCTTTTCTTTCTTTTCTTAGCGAGCGCTCTCTGCGCCTTGCAGCGGAGAGAAACTCCGATTCAGATCAAGACGAGCGTCATTGTCCCGTGTCATGCTGACCATGTCCATTTTTTGGACAACCTGTTCACCTGTTTTGCGAATCAGACCATTCCACCCGACGAGATCGTCGTCTCGGTCTCAGAGGCTTTTAAAATTGCGAGCTTTGCCGACTTAGAACAAAAGACATGGCCCTTTGCCCTCAAGATTCTCAAACATAAACAGGCCTATCTACCAGGCCGCAATCGCAATGAGGCGTGCGCTGTCGCGAAAGGGGATGTCTTCATCTGCCAAGATGCCGATGACCTGCCTCATCCTCAGCGGGTTGAAATCATCAAATACCTTTTCGAAAACTTTCGTCTCGAGCACCTGATCCACCTCTGGATTTATTCCTACCAACAGTTCCACCCGTGCCGCATCGAAGACCTCGAAAGCCAATGTGTTTCTTTCCGGAGCTTTGACCTGATCGATGTTCCTTTTGTCCACAATGGAAGCTGTTCATTCGTCCGCTCTGTTTTCGAAAAAGTGCACTGGACGGCACGCGACATCCATGAAGATGTTCTCTTTAATCGTTCCGCCTACGCGCAATCTTCCCACAAAGCGATCCTCAAAGTTCCTCTTCTGATGTACCGCTTCGAACTCTCCACCTTTGATTTAGATGGTAATAAACCGAAGAAGTGAAGCATGATACCTCACTTGGTTTTTTAAGGGATTACTATGTCAATTATTTCAATGGAACATTTACCCTCCTCTGAAAACAAAAGAGAAGTTTCTCTTGCAGAGACAGGGGACAGAATGGATGAAGCTATCTGTTCCATTTGCCAGAAGATCATTCGAGAGAATGGGAAGAACTTAGAAGAAGGACAGGTTTATACTTGTGCGGATTGTCTTAAGGCAAGGGAGGTCCGTGTGGTCAATGAACAAAAAGCTCAAGCTCGTTTGGGAGGAGAGTGGGTGAGAAGAGACACGCCAGTTCCTAAGTGTTGCATCCTACATTCCTAGACCTGCGGTCAAAAAATTTTGAATTAGATGAAGTGATTTGATTAAAGTATTCCTTTTTCACAAAAGGAATACGTATGTCAGAGGTTTCAAAAGGACAGATCCAAACAACGGCATTAGATCATCTCGGTTTAGTGGCAGCAATATGCCAAGATTTAAAAATAGCTGAACGAATTGACAGCCGATTGCCAAGCGACTCTCAAAGAAAAGTTAGTCCTGGAAGAGCTGTAGTAGCTATGCTTTTAAATGGCTTAGGATTTACGAATAGAAGGATGTACTTAACACATCAGTTTTTCGAGTCTAAGGCAATAGAGAGGCTTTTGGGCCCAGATTTGAATGCGAAGGACATCACAGATTATACCTTGGGGCATGCCCTTGACGATATTGCCGAATATGGGGCAAGCAGGCTGTTTGCTGAAGTGGCCTTTGGGATTGCTATAGATAATAACCTACTGGAGGACAAAAATCATCTCGATACAACCAGTATCCTAGTTCACGGAGCATATGAGGTAAATGACGACCCCAAGACCATCGAAGTTGTACACGGATTTTCTAAGGATCATAGACCTGATCTAAAGCAAATTGTGCTCTCGTTGGTGGTGAATGGAGCAAGTTCAATTCCCCTTTGGATGGATCCATTAGATGGAAACAGTTCTGACAAGGTCAGTTTTCATGAAACTATCAAGAAAGTGGAGGATTTCCGCGCGCAGATAGATATAAAAGGGAAATTTAAATGGATCGCGGATGCCGCTCTCTACACAAAAGAGAGGTTGTTGAAAAGTAATGACTATGTATGGGTTACGCGTGTGCCAGAAAACATTAGAGAAGCGAAGGATCTGATAGAAAAATTGGAAGAAGAAATCGCATGGGTAGAAGGAGAAGGTGGATATAAGACTGCGGAATACAAATCGTTCTATGGGGAAATCGAGCAAAGGTGGCTGTTGGTGTTTTCAAAACAGGCCTACGAGAGAGAGAGAAAAACTCTAGAAAAGAAGCTGGAACGAGAGGAAGAGAAGCTCAAACAAGTCGTGTGGCATTTTGGGAATCAAGAATTCCACTGTGAGCGAGACGCACGCAAAGCTTTTGAAGAGCTCAAAAAAAAGTGTACACTGCACACACTCACAGGAAAACTGGAGGTAGTCGATAAACATACTGGCCGAGGGAGGCCCAAGAAGGGTTTTGAAAAGGTCATAGTTGGCTATAGGATGGATACAAGATTTGAGAGAAATCATGGAGAGATCGCTAAGCTGCTGAATAAGAAAGGTCGATTTATTTTAGCGACAAATGAACTAGATTCGCAAGGATACAAAAACGAACAAATTCTAGGGGAATATAAAGAGCAACAGAATGTGGAAGGAGGGTTTCGGTTCTTAAAAGATCCTTGGTTTATGCTGGATTCAATCTTCCTCAAATTACCGAGGAGAGTAGAGGCTTTAATGATGGTTATGACCCTCTGTTTGTTGGTGTATAATGTTGGTCAATATAAACTTAGAAAACGGTTAAAGGAAAGCAATATGACTCTGCCAAATCAGTTGGGTAAAGAAGTTTGCAATCCGACATTGAAATGGATTTTTCAAATTATGGAGGGAATAGATGTGGTATATTTTTACAATGAATCGCTTTCAGAGACGACTCGAGAGGTAATAACCAATCTGAATAAGCTTCGGAGAAAGATCATTTGGCTGTTTGGGAAAAATGCAACTTGGATATATGAGCTATATTACGAAAACGAGGCCTCATGTCTAGGAACTTAGGCGGCAATAGTGCTCCCATGAATCTAATTCAAAATTTTTTAACCGTAGGTCTAGGAATGTAGGTTACATCAAAAAAACGAAAGAATTCGAAGAATGGCTAAATCAGCTTACCTGGAAAGAACAAGGCCAGGTAACAGCTCGGCTAGAGCGACTGGCAACCTACGATCATTTTGGCGATGTAAAAAGTCTAGGAGATGGCCTAGGAGAATTGCGCTAGAAGAATGGATGGCGCATCTACTTTTTTAAACAGGGAAAAAACGTAATTGTCTTACTTGTTGGAGGACATAAAAATGCTCAAGAAAAAGACATCCAAAAAGCGCGGCTTTTCCTTAGACGATATGCCTACGCTTAAAGTTAAAAAAAATGCGCCGTTGAAAGATTACAATCCAAGCGCTTTTTTTGAAGATATCGATAAAGTAGGTGGTGCTCTTCTAGAATGCCTTTGCGATAACGATACAGAAGCGTTTATTGAAATTTTATCTGCTTATTTGAGAGTCAATCGAAGTCGGGTTGCTAAAAAAGCTAAAATGTCTCGCTCAACTGTTCAGCATGCACTTTCTAAAAAAGGCAATCCAACCCTTCGCACGATTGCTAAAATTGTTCATCAGTCAGTCGCCTGACCGTAAAGAATCATTTGCTCTTGAAGAATCCTATCCCGCAGCCTCCAATGCCTTTGTCGCAATATTCATTCCTTCTTTGGAAGAAGAAATCAGCTTCTGAGCAGGATTCAGCGCCTTGAAGGCCCCTTTCGTTGATGTGGAAACCCGGCCACTGAGGCTTCTAAGCATGCCAATATTAGGCGGCGGAATGACGCCATAGGTAAATTCAATTCCAAGACGGTCGTGCATTCCTTTTTTGAAAAATTCGGTCTCTGCGACGTTCGTCCCAAAGAGGCGGTCAATGAAAAATCGATCTTGTCTATACGTTTCTGCAAAAGT
>JAGWKU010000102.1 GCA_028873375.1 Verrucomicrobiota bacterium | reverse complement strand
CTTCACGCTCGGCGGTGGTTTAGCTGGTCTGGGAGCTATAGGTCTCTTAGCAACTTGTTTGCCTCGTTCTAAGCAATTAAAAAACGAAGGACAAGATTGGAACAAGTTATTCAACAGACTTAATTCCATGGAAAAAGTAGTACAACCTATGCCGTACAGAGATTTGACCGACGCTGATGTGCGTGAGTATGGTTCTAACTATATCTTAAATCAAAGTGCGGAAGTCGGGATGAAGCCAGTCTACTCTGATATAGATGGCTATAACTCTGATAGCGAAACAAATAACTGGTAAAACAGCATTTTAATAGAGAATGCTGAGTTTTCTACACGCAAAAAGCCTCCATTTCTGGGGGCTTTTTCTTTGAACCTATCCCGCTAAAAAGTTTCAGTCGATTTTTGGGTTCTTTAATTGAATAAGCTTTTGAGTTGTTTGAGAGTCTCTTCGAAGGGGGCTTTCTCATTGACTTGCTGTTTGAGAAAACGGTTGACTTTGTCGATGTATTTGAGGGCGAAGTCGGCGTTTTTATCGGAGCCGGGTTTGTATTCGCCAATGCGGATGAGGAGCTCGTTCTTTTTGTAATTGGCGAGCACTTCGCGGAGTTTGCCGATGAGATCGAGATGTTGCCGGTCGACGATTTGGGGAAGGACGCGGCTGATGGAAGCGAGAACATCGACGGCGGGATAGTGATATTGGCGGGCGAGTTCAGAGGAGAGGATGATGTGGCCATCGAGGATGGAGCGCACTTCGTCGGAGACGGGCTCGTTGAGATCGTCGCCAGCGACGAGGATGGTGTAGAAGGCGGTGATGGAGCCTTTTGCGGAGTTGCCAGAGCGCTCGAGAAGCCTAGGTAGGGTGGCGAAGACGGAAGGGGTAAAGCCGGCGCGGGCAGGCGGCTCGCCAGCCGCGAGGCCAATTTCGCGCAGAGCGCGGGCAAAGCGGGTGACCGAGTCCATCATGAGAATGACTGACTTGCCTTGTTCGCGGAAATACTCGGCGATAGCGGTGCCGACGTAGGCGGCGTTGATGCGCATTTGGGCTGCTTGGTCGGAGGTAGAAACGATGACGACGGAGCGCTTGAGACCTTCGGGGCCCAGATCGTTTTCGAGGAATTCGCGCACTTCACGACCCCGCTCGCCGATGAGCGAGATCACGTTGATGTCGGCGACTGCATTTTGGGCAATCATGCCGAGGAGGGTCGATTTGCCGACGCCAGCGGCAGCGAAAATGCCGATCCGCTGTCCTTCGCCGCAGGTGAGGATGCCGTCGATGCTTCGGACGCCGATGCTGATCGGTTTATGGATCAGCTTGCGCTTGAGAGGATCAGGAGGAGAGTTAATGACCGGAAAGCTCTCTTCAACGAGCAGGGGGCCTTTGGTGTCTTCATCGAGGGGTTGTCCCATGCCATTGAGCACTCGGCCGAGGAGGCCAGGTCCCACTTTGATGTGCATCTGCATCCGGAGCGGAATGACTTCAGAGGAGGGGCCGATCCCTTTCATATCGCCGAGGGGCGAGAGAATGACCTCTTCTTTCGTGAAGCCAACCACTTCGGCGACAAGGGGATCGCCGGCTCGCTTGATGAGGCATACTTCCCCCATCTTGACTTGCGGAATGACGGCGCGGATGAGCATGCCGACAACTTCAGTGATACGGCCGTGGACAGTGGTGAGCTCGACCTCTTCGAGATGGGAGATGAGTTTGTCGAAAGAGGGAGGTGTTTCCATCAAAGCTGCGTGTTGAGGATTGTTTTGATTGCGTAGATCACTTGGTTGAGCAGGTTGGAGGAATATTCAACCTCCTGCTGCGCTTGGCCCATTTTGACCTGGACGAGCATCATGTCTCCGGGGCGCATCTCATTGCCTTCCGCTGCGAGCTCTTTGAGTTTCTGCTGCACGGAAAGAAGCTTATCTTGCCCGTCTCCGATGTAGGCGAGGAAGCGACCGATCGGATTGGCGCCCGGAGGCATTTTGAGCGGCTGGGCCTCGACGCCGAGCTTGGCTCCCGCTTGCCGGATGTAGCCATTGGCGTCTTGGAGCTTGTTCTTGAGCAGGTGGGTTTGGGAGCGCTTGAGTTTTAAGTTCGGCGTATTGAGTTGGTTCTCGACTGTGCCGAGACTGTCTTGTATCGTTCTCGCTTGAACAGAAATCGTATCATAGGTGGGGTGAGGGTTGATAGGAGCCGGCGACGTAGGGAGCTGTGTCGCATTGGCAGGAACTGCCGGAGCACTTCGGCCAGGGGTCGCTGACTCTTGCATGTATGATTCGAAGGTCGAAGGGGGCTGCGAAAGGGGCTTTTCCGATTCAATGCCCCCTTTAGGTGAGATGTTGTCGGGAATCTTATCCGGAGGAGTGGTCATATGAGGTCCAACTGTTTATTTTCTACGCGCTTCCCCAGCAGGTCCTGGCGATTTTTTGACGAATCGATCGACGAAGTCGATGGCGGTGTCGGATAAACGCTTGATCAGAGGATCTTTCGACTTCAGCGTTTGCTCCAAGATTTTTTCGCCTTTACCGATCGTATTTGGCTGCATGCTCATGCAAATGCCTAAAAAGGCCCTTGCCATCTCATTGGTGGGCTCTTTATCGAGCACTCTTTCGAAGGCGGTGCAAGCTTGTTTGAGCTCAAGTTTGTGCAAGTGCAAGTAGCCGAAACCGATTTGTGGCAAGACGTTTTCGGAGTTGAGCTGCTCGGCTGCTCGAAAAAGTTTGAGTGCTGAGTCTTCGTCTGCCTGATTCACCGCAATGAATCCGGCTTCGAGCAATAGGACGAAGTCTTGTTTGTAATGCTTTAAGTTCATTGGATTCCTCATTCAGATTATTGCGTTCTTTGGTTTCTAACAGCCGCGTTGATGAGTGTATTCACCTGCGCAATCAAGTTGGAGATCGACTCCCCAATCTGCGTGACTTGGCTCATTTGAAACTGGATCAGGATGAAAGATCCGGGAGTCGCTGTACTGATGGAACTCGCAAGTGCTCGCACTTGCTTCACCAATCCCGATTGCAGTTTCTTATAAGCGGAAATCAAGGATGTAAAGGAGAGGGTAATCCCCGGTAGTTTCGACATTTGGTTGCTCCTATTTCGAGGCTTTTTTCAATACTTTTTGCAGGGCGGTATAACCATTTAGTAGGATGCCGAGTTGGTCGAACTCTTTTTCGTTGGCCCCTTCCCTGAGTTGTTTTTTGATTTCGTTGATGCGACCTTCGACCTGCGTTAAAATCTCTTTGCCGCGGGTCGGTTTTTCTTTGATCTCTTTTTCAAGGTCGAAGACAAATTTCTCTGGACCCTTTTTTTCCATTCCAAACATAGTTCGCTCCTTAGCGGCTTATTCACCGGCTATAGTTGATTGTATATTTTAATCCATCTTTTTCAAGTAGAATCGCTTTTTGTTGGATAGATGTAATTTTCATTCCATCAACCGAATCACCGAGTGTGTAGATTTTCCCATTGAGAACTACGCTGTATCCGCGACCATCGTAAAGAGACGATCCGCCGATTTGGTATTGCTGCGAGAGATCAATGGCAGCAGCGTCGGGGTGGGTCGGTACCGCGTAATTCTTGACCCCCGACACACCTGGCAGCTTGTGGATTTCTTTGACCAGGTGCTCGAATTCTGAGGCATGTCGGTCGCTGTACTTGCCCGCTAAAATGACTTCACCGCCCGAGAGCTGGAACGTGACTGCACCAAATCCTTTTGAGAGAAAAATTCCCTGTAGTTGGGTGGTTAGATTGTTCTCTGATACAACGTTGTTTTGCAAGCGATCGAGATAAGGAAAATTCGCCGTCAAGTACTCTGATAAAAGGGCTGCTTGGTCGTTTGTTTGAACATAGCCATTCGCCACAAATGAGCCTGGCTTGGGAGAGTGGATGCTCACTCCTCGCCAGCCGGCATTGCTGCTCAAGATGTCGTTCGTCGTCTTCCAGACCAGCTCATCGATCACGACCGTATTTTCAAGACTTCGGATTTGAGAGATTTGGTCGATTCGGTAGAGCATTTCTTGGTAGTCGACCCCATTCAAGACATGGCCGACCAAGAATAGTTTCCCGCTCGCCGGGTTGAAGGAGAACTGCACATCTTCAAACTTGGCCAAGGCCTCTTTGATCTGTTCGGTCGGTACTTTCTTCATCGTGTCGATTTTTTCGGCTCTGAACAGCGAGAAAAAGCTCAAGAAGATGATGAAGATGGCGACGAGCGACCCCGCTGCGATGATCAGGTGCTTCATCGGCAACGGCTTTTTCTTCCAATCGATCTCTTCTGCGATCTTGGCTGCTGCTTGGGCCTCTTCTTCCGAAGGGATTCCTTTCGGCGCCTCGTAGCTCGGCACCATTGGAGAGTAGATGGTTTCTTGCGGCGCTTCTCGGTCGATGATCAAAAAGACGGTCGTGCCCAACGCCACCATATCTTGCGGCGTCACCACTCTCTTTTCTAAAATGGGGGCTCCGCTAACTAGCGTACCGTTCTTGGATCCCAAGTCTTCAATTTCAATGATTCCATCGTCCTGCACGGTCAAGCGGGCGTGGTTGCGCGATACACTTAAATCTTGGAAGACGATGTCACAGGAATTAGGATCTTTGCCGAGGACGTAGCTCCGTCCCTTTTCTATGCCGATCTCAGCTCCTGCATTCGGCCCCGACACCACCTTTAACAGGAGCGTCGTTGGCGTCAGCAAATTGAAGGGGATCTCCTCTTGCTCGCTCGATTCGAAAATCGTGTCGTAGGCCCCTTTCTCCGCATCGGTTTCTCGCGGCGTTTCAGGTGCCTCGTCTCGTGGTGGGGGAGGTGGCTCTTCCAATTCGCCAAAGATATCATCGTAGCCCCCCTTTTTCTTCGAACGGGGTTTTAGAGGGGTCACTCCCGATTCAGGGACGGCCTCTTCTGAAAACAGGAATGTCGTCGCCCCAATCTGGACTCGATCGCCCTCTTTGAGGAGCACTGCGTCGCTTACCTCTTCGCCGTTGACAACGGCAGGGTTGACACGACTCATATTCTTGAGGAGGATTCCATCTTCTGTCTTGATGATCTTGACGTGCTTGCGGGAAACAGTGCTATCTTCGATGACGAAATCAGCGGCGTCAAGATCGCGGCCAATGATCCATTCTTTTCCTTCCTCAAATTCGAGAAGGAGACCTCGTAATGGACCTTCTTCAGCGATTAAGTGTGCCGGCATTCAGAACTCATAACAATTGTTCTTGGGCTTCAAATTTCTCTACTTCTTCTCTCCAATAGAGAAGGAAATTCACAAAGTCTTCGAGGGCCTCTCGGAAGGCTCCATAGCTCAGTTCATACGGCAACCCTAAAGAGAGTGTCAAGAACTTCTCATCCTGGCTTAAACCAATTCTCGACGCGCCTGTCAATTGGCCTAAGTAGTTGGCGCGCATGAGTTGTAGGAATAGATCTTCCTGTCTTTTCTCCGGACAAGGACAGATCTTAGAGCAGAAGCTAAAACCTGGTCCCAAATCGCGGATCTCTACGTCTACTCCCTCGAAATGAAAGACGGCTGTTTGTTTCACCACTTGAATGGGGGGCATCTCTAACTCGACGCATACCTGAGAGAGGAAATCTTGTAGCATTGGGTCTCTTGGGTCGTCCCTCGCTTCCATTATTGTATCCTTTGGAAAAAAAGGGAAGCGGAAAGAGGAATGCAGAAGTCAGAGTGCAGAGTGCAGAACGAGTAGAAAAGCCTTTCTAACCTGGGACAGCGGGGGGGGTGCCCGACTGCCTAGTTCTGCACT
>JAGWKU010000101.1 GCA_028873375.1 Verrucomicrobiota bacterium | reverse complement strand
TGACCTCCGTCCAGCAACAATTCTCAGCAGGGTCAGTATCGGAAGAGAGAAGGTGGATTTTACGGACGAGAGATTGAAAGGCAGCTCTTGCTTTTACATCTTGCTTCCATTCTTCACGTTTAAAGCTGACAACCCAAATTCTTCGAATGAGAGTTTCATATGACTCATCGATGGTTTTATCCTTTGATTGTAAGGTGATGTACTTGCAATGCATCACAAACTTGGCGTGGTCTTGGAGAAAATTGTTATAACGATGAATCGTGAGGCAGTAAGTCAAAGGAACCCTCCGTGTTAAGGTAAAAGAGGGAACACTTTAAACCCACAAAGAAAAAAAATCAAGCTTTTGACAAGAGAGAAGAAGCTTCATTTGGAATCGGTTTTTTCTTTAGCCAACGAGCCTTTTGGAACAGTTGCTGTTCCTTGCTTTGCAGGGACCAGGGACAACAACAAGGAATAACCAAACAGCTCTTCAAGATTGCAAAACAGGAAGGAGGGTTAGAAGGGTCGAACTGGTTAGAGAGCCTTTTTATTTTCTCGATCGCCTGGAGGAAACTTACGGTGGTTTTGGGATCTTTATCCCATTCATTAAATCGGCGACTGGCTTTCCACAACCCCTCGATGAGCTCTTCGTAATACCACTCGATCGATCCAACCTCACCTTTTAACAGGACCTTTTTTTGTCCTTCTTCGAAGATGGCATTTTCCTGAAGAAACTCACCGATGTCTTGGATAGACTGTCTGTACAGAGATTGGTTGTGCCAATTGATCATAGAGCTAGGAGAATCTACCATTTTTGAGCTAAAAAAGGGAACAAGATAGGCAGGATGGTTGAAGTGCTGACAAGATATTTTATCGTTACATCGTTTCCATCGTTGAAACTTTCTGATGAGCAGCAAGAGCAACGATGGAAACGATGTAACGATAAGAATAATATTATCCTGATATCCTGTTCTTTCTTCTGCAAAGAAGTTTCACGTTCCTAGACTTTTGGATAAACGTCGGAGTAGAATGGGCACCGTGAGACGATTTCTACTTGTATTTGCTGTTTTCTGCGTGTTTTGTGCTGCAAACCCTCCTTTATGGAAAGCGATCTTCGGGTCTGTCGCTAAAGTGATTGTGCGGACACAAGCGGGATGCAGGTTAGCCTATCGCGAATTGACGGTCGAAGGGGGGAGTCTTATTTTAGACGACGCCGTTCTATTCGACGTGTCAGGAGGAAAGAGTGCTTTTTTCCTTCAGGCAGAACGGATTTCGCTCCATGTTTCGTGGTCTCGGCCTCTCGAATTTTTCTTCCAGATCCAAAAGCCCCGCTTGGTTTTGAGCGAAGCGGCTTTGAAAAAAGAGAGGAAAGGAAGAGGGGATTGGCGTTGGAGAGCCGAGGTTGTTGAGGGGACTCTCGAGTGGATGGACGAAGCACTTGAGCCAGCTCGATTTTCATTTGAGCGGCTCGGCGGCAATCACATGGGTGAATTGCACCTCCGATGGGGCACAAGCTCATTACAGCTCATCGGTTTGAGAGGAGAAGAAGGCGTCGATTGGCACATCGAGGGACAAGAACTTTCACTCCTTCTCTTGAAAAAAATGGCGCGGCTCGGTGGATTTGTAAGAGAAGGAATTGAAGTCGATGGATCGGTAAGCGGCGCAATCGACCTCTGCGCAGGCCCTGAGGGAATTGCTTGGAAAGGAGCGAAGCTCGAAGGAAAAGAGCTCCTCTTGGTCGAAGAGCAAAACATGTGCCGAGGGACGATCTCTCTCGATTGGGTCGCTGATCGTTTCCGCTTTAGTTTGGAGAAAGGAATGTTGGTCACCGCCGCTTCTTCGCTGGAAGAGGTGGCCTTCCTCGCAACGTATAGAGCGGGAGTGGGAGCCAAGTGGGAATGCCAGTCAGTGGCAAAGACAGAGCAAGCCTCACTGCCCTTTCTCTGTGTTGGAAAAGGATTCTTCGATCCCGATCACCCTTCTTCGATTGGCGGACAATGGGAGTTGGGAAGCGCGAAGGGACATTTTGTTGGGGAAGATCCCGACCACCGGCACTGGATGTTCGAATGGGAACACCTGCAACGAGACGAAGCTGTTTTCTTGCAGGGACTCGTCGTTGCGCTCGATTCTCGAGCACTGGAGTGGGAATGGCTGTCAGGTGTTTTGAGCGGCAAGTGCAAAGTTTCAGTTGATCCTTGGGCTGTCGATCTCCTTTCACTACACGGCGAAGAGATGGCCGTTCGATCAGTGAAAAGCGAAGTAGAAGCGGGAAGTAGTCGCCTCACGGCTACGGCTAAAGAATGGACCCTCGAAAGGGGATGGATCCAGGGGACCTCTTGGGGCGGAACTGAGTGGAAAGGACGATACGACCTAGCAGAGGGTATTTTGCAGCTCGAAGGGCTGTGGGAAGGAAAACCAGCGACTCTCCGAGCAGAGAAAAAAGAGATCCTCTTTGCAGCCACTACGTCGGTCGAAGGGCTCTTTCAACTCGAAGTGAAGGGACAATGGGAACCTAAAGCGATCCAACTGGCGTCGATTGAAGGGCATTACGGCGCTCTGTCCTTTGCCGGACGAGGCGAGGTGGAAACTGCGGCTGCAGGACCTTGGAATTTCGCTCTTCTCATCCCCCGTTTTGAAGGCGAGATCGAGCCTTGGATTTATCCGTTGGAGCCAAGACTTCAAGGAATCCAAGGACATGTCGCCGCGCGTGGCAGCGGATTTGAACTCTGCGGAGAGTGGGGCTCAGCCCTTGATATTGCCGATTGGTCGTTAGAACTTCAGTGGAGCCAAGGGGAATTTCCCATCTCTACTCATTGCCGCGTCGAACAACTCAATGTAGAGATGTACGCCGATCCCGAGAAAATCGACTTTGTCTCCGCCAAAGGATCGATGGTCACTTCGCTCGCAGGCACTACCTTTGCCATTCCGTGGGAAGCGCCCCGTGTAAAAATCGCTGGCGACTCGGCCCTCTTTGACGTGAGAATTCAAGGAAAGGTATGGGATTTTGCCCGCCTTTCAGGACGAAAAGAGGGGAGTGAACTGTGGATCGATCCAGCCCGTTCTCATCTCTTTGGAACTCCATTGACGGTTCGCGATTTGATGTGGGAAGAGGGGCTCGCAAAAGGGGCTCTCAAAGTGTCGGTTCCTTGGAATAAATTCGGTTCTCTATTGGCCGGATGGAAACTCCCCATCGAAGGATCACTCAATTTCGATGCCTCCTTTGAACGGGGAAAGAGGGCCGACGTATCGATCTTCGGTCTTCAATGGAACGGTTTTGAGACCCCCTATCCTCTGGAACTCAACCTCCAACAACGAGGTGTTGAATGGACCCTCCATTCTTTTTCCATGGGGCCTCTTGCCGCTCATTGCACACTTGAAGCCGACCCATCGCTTCTCCGCTTGAAAGGAGGAGAGGTGAAATGGGGCGACGGGATTTCATCGGCCTTCGAAGGGAAATGGACAGGGCTAGGACAAGCCGACTTTGTATTGCAAAACATGCAGGCAACTCTCGAGCGAATCGGAGAACTTCCCTGGAAAGGGTGGCGTGGAACTTTAAAAGGGGAAGGGTGTCTCATCCTCGGCAAAGAAGGGATCGAGCTCGATCTCGATGCGAACCTTCGCAATATCCAAGCGCACGGTTTTTCATTTGAAAATACAGGCCCGATCCATTTCTTCTTTGCCTCAGGCGAAGGAGCTCTTGTGAAGGGAATCGATTGCCGCATTGCCAAAGACGCGTGGGAATTTCATAGCAAAGTCGATCTCTTGCAATTCCATGCCAAGAAAAAACAGTGGCTGGCCGAAAAAACGCAGCTCCACTTGCCAGCAGGTCTCCTCGATCAATTCAAGCAGATGGAAGCAGGGAAACTCGCCCGCTTTGTCGATGAAGGGAAGTCGATCGATGTGGTTTGCGACCTCGGCTGTGCCGTCGACGGCTCCGAATTTTTCTGCGCAGTGAAAGAAGGTCTTTTCCCCCTAGCGGGAGAAGCGCGACATGTCCGCGACCTCTCGTTCGTTTGCACGCCTGAAAAGTACTTTGGTAGCACTCTCTTCGCCCACCAAGGAAATTGGGCTCGAGGCTCACTCGAAGTCGATCGAGGCACTCTCTCTCATGGCCGGATCTTTTTGCAAGACGCGGATCGAAACGACGAAACGCCTCTCGCCATTCAATGGGCCGAAAGCTTTGATCAGCAAATAGAGATCGAGTCGATCGAAGGCTCCTTTGCGGGCATTGATGCCTCTTTCCATTCGTTGGGAGGAGAAAAGACCCCCGAACTCATCGGCAGCGCCCGCTTCGATTTTCGGAGGCTCTCTGAGTGGATTCCGCCCGCTGTCTCCGAAGTCTTCCACCAGTTGGAAATGGGACGGGGCTATGAGTTGAAAGGAAGCCTCTTCATCGATCGAAAAAACCTCGCCGATTTTCACTTCGAAGGGATCTTCAGCGGAAAACAGCTCGAACTCTTCGGCTTTGAACTCCGAACCCTTCTCGCTCAAGTCGATCTCACACCCTCCACTCTGCGCATTTACGATGTCAAGATCAGCGACTCGGCCGGCTCTCTCAAAATCGACCAAATCCTCCTTCAAGAACCTAAAGGCGAGCCTTGGACGATCGAAATTCCCAAATTCGTCATCGAAGACTTGCGCCCCAGCCTTCTCCACTCTCCTGGCCAAGAACCAGGTGAGCTCACCCCTCTTCTCGTTCGCCGCCTCACGATGACCCAGTTTCACGGCCTTCTCGCTGACGGCGCCACCTATCAAGCCGAAGGGAATCTCACCTTCATCAACTCCTTCAAACGAGAAAAATCGGTCTTCGATCTCCCCGCTGACGTCTTAGGCCGCATCATCGGCCTCGATCTCGAACTCCTCGTCCCCGTCACTGGAGAGCTCTTCTTCGAACTCAATGACGGATTTTTCCAACTCACGGAACTTCGCCATTCCTTTAGCGAAGGAGAGCGCTCTCAATTCTTCCTCGTCGAAAACGACTTCTCCCCCCGCATGGATCTTGACGGCAATCTCCAAATCCTCGTCAAAATGAAACAATTTGTCCTCTTCACTCTCACGGAAGGGTTTTACATCTCGATCGAAGGCAAGCTCAACAACCCCCGATTCCGCCTCCAGAAGAAGCAACGCTTTTTCGGAGGAGGGGAACCTTAGTGCTCCTTCGCCCTTTTCTCGATCTCCTATTTCCTAAGCTCTGCGCCCACTGCAAAGAGCCCACGGAAGGCGACTATTTCTGTCCCCTTTGCTGGCAAGAAAGTAGCCCTCTCGCTCTCGACTCCCGCTGCCACCATTGCTTTGAACTCCTCGAAACTTCTGACAATCTCTGTTCTACTTGCCGTCACCACCCTCTTTTGCCCTTTGTCCGAGCTGCGGTCTTTGACCGCAACGCACCCATCCGAACTCTCAAAAATAGTCGCGATACAACTCAAGCGATGGCCGCCTTTGCCTATTATCAGTGGCTCCGCCTCTCCTGGGAATCGGTGAATCTCATCGCTCCCATTCCACCCCAACGCAGCTCGATCGCTTGCGCTTTCGCCGAGCTTGCGCATCTTCCCTGTCCCAATCTCCTTCGAAGACGAGCCTGGCCTCTCAACACCGATTTTTGGGAAGTACGAGACATTCTGGAAGAAGGGGAAAGTATCCTTCTTTTCGATGACGACTGTACGTCCGCCGAGCTTCAACTTGCTTGTAAAGCGATCTCCCACGCTTTCCCAAAAAGAGTTTATCTCTTATCGTTATTCTATTGAGACAGTTGCAAAACTCATTTGCCCGTTAAAACCGCCCTTTTGAGGCCATTTACGTCCATTCTCCTCAGTCGGCCCGCTTGGGCCGACCTCGTCAAATGGACCGTGGTGGCTTTGCCACCACTCGCAAATGGCCTCAAAATCATCGA
>JAGWKU010000100.1 GCA_028873375.1 Verrucomicrobiota bacterium | reverse complement strand
CAGGCCCTGAATATAGTCAGAACATTAGCAGAGAAACTGAAGTGGAAAGAAGAAAGTATGCCGAGATGGAGCGCTCAATTGCTGAGTAGACCTAAGCGGACTCTAGCGCTGATGAGGGGTTTATGAGGCGACTTTGCAGGTGTCCTGGATTTCATCGATCGGAGGACATCTGGAATACGATATTCGCGATCCGGCAACCGATCGGTTAAAAACTGTGCATGAAGAAACTTATGAAGAAGCTATGAGAATTTTGCGCGGTTCAGAGGCTTCAAAGGATGTAATAAACTTATGAAAATACTAGGAATGATTCTTTTCGCGTGTGTGAGACTAAATGCAGTAAACCCAGATATGGAACTTCATTTAACCGTGAAGAAAAATGAGGAGAAAACGACTTCGCTCAATGTGCAAATTCCTCCGAATTTTATGATGGGCAATAAGGATTGCAAACAGGGAAATTTGCTCATTGAATACATCCCCGAAGGAGAAAAAATGAGAAGATGGAACGAAATCATCTCAGTGACTCGAGATCGGTTACCCGCCGTGGATATTCACGGTCTATTGAAAACTCTGAAATCTCTCTATGCTGGGGAGAAGTTCGATTGCGAAGTGGAGAAAGAAAAAGGAGTCGTTGTCGCCTTTTTTACTGTCGACAAAGATGCAGTGATTCCCAGCGCTTTCCAAGGAGGCGAATTTGAAAAAATTCCAGGAAAAAAGGAAATCACAATGATGAAAATCGTTCAGGGAGAAAAGAGTGTCTCTATCGTTCAATATGCAGCGAGATATGACAAGAAGATCCCTTCTCCTCTAAAAAAGGAATTGAAAAATAAAATGCTCAGCTTCCTGAATTCTTGTAAGATCGATATCCAAGATATACCGAAATAACCTGAAGAATCGGAATTTTGGCACAGCCGGCGCCCAGAATTTTCATCAGGCCGAAGGCCGGCGCGCGACGGGGTCCCTATTGTGTAATAGGGACCCCTGAGCGCGGATGGAAAGGCTGGGATGCTGGCGCAGCCAAAAACCGATTCTTCAAGTTGTTTCGGTATATGTTGCATAACCCCGATCAGTCGAGGGCACTTTTTTCTTAAAGTTTCGTCGCTTAATCTCCTTGCTATAAAATATTTACTGCATTTAAAGTGCTCCTCTCAAAAAAGGAGAGATGTTTATGACAGGACTTCTACGATCTATCTTTAGTTCACAGAAATCTCATTCAGACCCAACAGAAGCTAAGCGACCAGATTCAAAAAAGCAGGAAGTCGCGCCACAAGATAAACGGATTCAGAAGATCATTGAATCTATGCAGAGAGTTCTAGCTAACCCAGGGATAGGGATGCATGATTACACCGATGATGAGAGAATCATTCGTCACGAGGAATTGAGCTTGCCTTTAACATTGGCTGATTTGCGAGCCTTACAGGCCCACCCAGTTTGGAAAAACAAACTGATTGAACTTCTTGAACTTCAGAGAAATATTGATGAAATCAATCAAACGCTTCCCTTTTGGGAACGTCTCCAGAAAGCAAGTGATCGAGTGTTGCAACAGGTGTCTTTAAATTTTGTACAGCGTATTCACCAGAGCTTTAAAGGCTCTCCTACTCATTTGGCTTTGATGGAAAGTGAAGAGATGATGAAAGTTCCTTTCAAAGACTTGGACTCTTGGACTGCGAAGATCCTTGTTCTCAGGTGGCAGGAACCATCTCTTTCATGGGGTTTGGCATCGTCCCTTGCTCGTAGCTTTTCTTTATTGGAAAGCGCATCTGTGGCAAAGATCCGTCTTTGGAGCTCCAAACAAATTGAAAAGTACGCCAATGAATTACCGGTTGAGGCATTTGGCCTGCTGGATGATGAGCAGTGGAAGGGATTGGATCTATCTAAATTGACGGGTCCACAAATCGCAAGTGGTGTCGCGGGCGGTTTGGGTGATGAAGCTACCCTTGCAAGGAGGTTTTCATGTCTCTCTGAAAAGTGGCTTCTCCTTGTGTTTCAACATTGTGAAGTGTTGATTTTGTTCCCACCGACTTTATTTGATCGGTTACCTCTCTCCAAGATGCCCGAAAATCAAGTCAACGAACTATTTTCCATTTTCGATAACGAGGGTAATCAGAAACAAAAAATGAGTCATCTTCCGGTCGCCACGCTCAATGCGAATCTTCAAAGACTGGGTCGAGCACTCTTTGTTCATTTATCTGATGAGCAAATCGTTGGGTTGGATTATTCCAAGGCAGGAAAAGAGAGGATCGAACAAATCTTCTGCCATTATGATTTGACAGAGGGTGAGAAAAAGAGAAGATTGGGTCTTTTATCCCAGGCTAATATCCAACAAATCCTCGACGCGGAAGTTATGCAGATTTTAAGCGACCTTCCTGATGAACATATTCAGGTGCTTGATCTCTCTAAAATCCCGCTAGCTGCAGTTGATTTTCTCTTTCCTTCGCTTAATCCGGCCACATTCTTTCCGGATTTTGTTTATAAAGGTATTGAAGAGTCTATGAGAGGAGGACTCCGTTATCATTATGAAAGTGAAAATGGATGTTCTTCACGCAGTCGGAGCGAGCGAGAAATAGAAACAGAGATCGGTCTTAGAGAGATCAAATGCCGAAGGAATTACATTTTGCTCGCTGAGAAGTTCCATCAAATTAGAGACAAAGTAAGTCCGGAGGTTGCTCGACTCCTTGCATAGGGAGCAAAATCATTTATCAGGTCTCTGAAAACCCGGTCCTTTAGGGCCGGGTAATTCACATTTCACTTTTGCGTTTTGTCTTCTGCCTTTTGACTTAAACTCTCTACCTTGTCGACGACGTATTGAGCAAAGGAGAAGGCTGAAGTGAAGCCGGGAGAGACGGCGTTCAGGATGTGGAGCGAGCGGGCGTCTCCCTGGAGAACATAGTCGGTCTCGAGCTTATTTTTGGCGGTATCGAAGAGCTGGGCTCGGATGCCAGGCTTGCCCCATTGAAGGAACTGGGCGGGAGAGATGCCGCGGAGAAGTCCGCTTGCGAGCGAAACCATCTTGCGTCCCATGTATTTTTGCATTTCCTCGAGGGCGAGCTTTTTGAAGCCAAAGTTGGAGGTGAAGAGGAGCTTGCACTGCCGTTGCACGATGTCGAAGAATTCGATGGGTCGGAAGCGGGAGAGGCCATGGTATTGCTCCCGCCAGAGGGCTGGGATGGCGGTGGGGCCGATTTTGATCCGGCCGGTGTCGGTGAGGGTGAAGTGGACCCCTAGGAAGGGGTAATTGAGGTCCGGGACGGGATATATATTGGTCCGGACAGAGCCTGGGGCTTCCTTGGAGTAAAGATATAACCCTTTGAAAGGCAGTATCCTGTAGGTCTTCGAGTGGCCGAAGTCGAGGGCGATCCGGTCGGCATAGAGACCGGCGGCATTGATGATGTAATCGGCGGTGAGGGGGCCTTGGCTCGTGAGGATGCCGTCAGGGGTTTTCTTTTGGTAGGAAGTGTTGGTGAGAAGGGTGATGCCGGCTTGCTCGACCTCACTTTTAAGGGCTTGGCAGACTTTAGTGGGGTCGGTGGAAGCGGTGGTGGGGGAGAAGAGTGCCCGCTCATGGGTGAGGACGCGGGGCTCGATCTCTTCAGCTTCTTTGCGGGAAATGAGGTGGAGTTCGACGTTGTTGAGCTTGGCTCGTTTAAGAAGCTCATCGAGGCCCGAGAGTTCACTTTCATTTTTGGCGACGACGAGCTTGCCGCACGGGTTGATCGGGATCTTTTTCTCCTGACAATATTCCTTGAGGAGCTGGTTGCCCACTTTGCAAAACTTCGCCTTGAGGCTATCGGCGGTGTAGTAGAAGCCGGCGTGGAGGACGCCGCTGTTGCGGCCGCTCGCATGAAGGCCGCAATCGGCCTCTTTTTCGATGAGAGCACAACGGGCGTCGGGCCGCCTCTTTTTTATTTCCCGGGCGATGCTGAGGCCGATAATGCCCCCGCCGATGATGGCAAAATCGTATCCTTTCATGGGCTCTCCAAGGCCTTGCGAAGGGCCTCTTCGTAAGTTAAGCAGGTGTGGGGAAAGAGACGCTGGATGTCGTGGCGATGGACCGTCGACTCTACTTTTAAACTTTCGACCAGCGAGCGGGCGAGAGAAAAATTGGCCCTTGTTACTAAATAAAGCCAGTAGGAGGAGAGATGGGGAGTGAGCAGAGGAACGGTGAAAATCCACCGTTTTAGGCCTCGCACCTTGGCATACGTCAGCAGCATTTCTTTGAACGTCAGTACATCGGGTCCTCCAATCTCAAACGTTTGATGAAACGCTTTTGGCTGATCGAGCACTGCAGTGAGATAGTACATCGCATCCTCGACGGCGATTGGCTGACAACGGGTATGAAGCCAACGAGGGGCGACCATCATCGGGAGCTTTTCGACCAGGTCTTGGATGATTTGAAACGAAGCGCTACCTGCGCCAATGATGATGCTCGCTCGGAGGGTTGTGAGAGGAATGGGGGAAGTGCTGAGCAACTCTTCCACATGGAGGCGTGAATGAAAGTGCTCGGATAAAAAAGTGCCTTGATGCAATCCGCTGAGGTAGATGATCTGCCGCAAAGAAGAGGTTTCTACCCAGGATAAGAAATGGTGGCACGATTGTTCCTCAAGTTTTCGGAAGTGTTTCGGGTCATGCGTCATCGAATGGACGAGGTAATAGGCCACATCAATGGCCGGCAGAGGAGGAAGCGAAGATCGGTCGAGCAAATCTCCGTGCAGAACGACTAGATTCGGATGAGAGAACGGCAAGTTTTTGCCCGGGCGCATCAGCGCATAGACCCGATGGCCTGCCTGCAACAAAAGGGGAAAGAGACGACTCCCAATGTAGCCTGAGGCGCCCGTGAGGAGGATATTCATTCCGAACCTTTCATAGGAGAGACAGTGATGTACTGGCTCTCGGAAATGCCAGAGACGGGATGGCCGAGTTTGTGAAGTGCTTTGATTTTCTCTTTGTCGACGGTTTCGACCATTTCAATGGCGTTCCAACGGCGGGCCTCTTCGAGGGGAGTTTTGACCGAGACGCGAGTATAGGAGCAGACTCGGTAGCTTCCGATCTGCATCTTGGGGATGGTCATTTGCTGGACGATGAGCTGACCGAGTGCCTTTTTGTGCTCTTCCATTTCATTGATTTTCTGGGCGAGTTCTTTGTACAACTTGACTTGTTCTTCGAGGGGAAGATCGGGGTAGTTCATGCTTAAGTGGTATACACCTTCCCTCTTGTTTTTTTAAAGGTTTTTAGCGATAAGAAAAAAAGATGAAGAAAAAAAGCGGCATCAAGCTATCCGATCTCCCACGCGTCAAGGGAAAGTATCTCTACCGGGATACTCTTTTTGCCGTGAATAAGCCGATCAAATCGACGGCGAGAGGAAAGAAGATGATGGTGCTCGCCAGTAAAACCGTGGCGGGGGAGCGTCGTGTAAAGCTCGTCCACTTTGGCGCGCTTGGCTACGGACACAATTATAGCCAAAAGGCGAAGAAGAGTTACCTCGCTCGCAGCGCGAAGATCCGCAATAAAGCGGGTAAGCTCACTAAAAACGATCCTTGGAGCGCCAATCACTGGGCGCGCAAAATTCTCTGGCCTGCCGGCAAGCCGGCCAACGGTCCCAAGACCACCTAATTTCTCTAGCAAACAGCAATACGTCCTCGTTTTGAGAAGATATTTTGGCGACGGGGTCTTCTGACTCGAATTTCTACCTTGCATCCAAGAATGGCTAGATAATGAAGTAAAGTATCAGTGCTAAATTCAGAAAGATAACCATTGATCAACAGAGAGACCTTTGACTGTTTAATGCCGAGTTTTTTAGCTACTTCCTGTCAGGGCTTTTTCATGAGATTGTTGTTGCGTTTAACCCAAGCACTTGATCTAGATAGTCCTCGCTCATCGCAGCTTTCATCCTTTTGTTTTCAAGGCTCAGCGCACTTTTCTCCTGCTTCAGCAGCGTAAACGCGATACGTCTCAATAC
>JAGWKU010000011.1 GCA_028873375.1 Verrucomicrobiota bacterium | reverse complement strand
TGATATTCCTGGATTGCCACCAGATATTCCCATGGGTTCGCGTTATTGAGAACACACGTCTCCATTACACTCATGAGGATATCACCAATTTTTGCTCCCGTTTCATTGCGATAAAAATAAGCATTCTTCCGATTTAGAACCGACCGCTTTTTGTCTTATGTTGATGCAACGTGTCCTTGCGGTAAGAATGCGTGAATTTAATTTTGCGTCTCCGTAGACTTGTTATCTTTACGTCCCGTTTGTCTATGGATATTGCTGATAAAATTCGCAAAATCGAGGCCCTCATTGCAGGGGCCAAGAGCGATGGAGCGCCAGGCCGCTGAGTTTGCAAAACAACGTCGTGGGCTTATCTAAATTTCATACAACGCTGCTCTACAGAGCATCCCAATTATTCTAAGGTACAAATTGGAAAAACCTGGGAAGAAGAACGGCGATCATGCGTAGAGAAAGCAAGGGTAATTCTTAAAAAGGTTTCGTGAGACGGTGATATGGTTAGAAAAGCTCTTAATGCTCTGGTACAAGCATGAAAAGTGCAGACAGCATCTGCACAAATTAAGAAAATCCCTATTTTTTTTTTGGCAGCTTCTTGGGAACAGTACTCCCTGTTGTACCTATCGTAGATAATTCAGTCTCAATCTCTTCAATAGTGGGTAATTTTGATTGAAGATCCTTGGGAAGACTTTTAATAATCTTGGTTTCGTAACTGCTGACTCCAATCGGACTGGAACATCTTCGCAACGCATACTCGACTTTGACTCTGCTCTTGGTTTTACAGAGTAGAATGCCGATTGTAGGTTGATCCTCTGGTTGTCTTAAGAGATCATCAACAGCAGACAGGTAAAAATTCATTTGTCCTGCATCTCTTGGATCGAAGGCTGTTGCCTTGAGTTCGATTACGACATAACAGTGCAGCTTGACATGGTAGAAAAGCAAATCAATCCAGTGATCTTCTCCCTCTACCTCAATCCGATATTGCCTCCCCATGAAGGCAAAGCCATCTCCCAATTCGACAAGAAATTTTTGGAGATGATCCATTAAGCCTTGCTCAAGCTCCCTTTCCCTGTAAGCAGACTCTAGGGTTACAAATTGAAGGTGGTAAGGATCTTTTAGAGCTTGTTCCGCCATATCAGACTGAGCAGGGGGTAAAGTTTCTTTAAAATTCGTGATGGCTTTTCCTTTCCGGCCATAGAGATCGGATTCAATCCAGCTTTCTAGGACGCTTCGGCTCCAGCCACTCTTGAGCGCTTGTTGAGCATACCAGAGGCGTTTAGTAGGATCTTCGACTTTGTCCAGGAGGAGCATGTTGTGGCCCCAGGGAATTTGGGCAGCAGCTGCTGCCCAATTTGCATCAGGCAAGGTTTCGGCAAATTGACGCATATATTTGAGGTTTCGCAGGGAGAAGCCGGTAATATCAGGGAAATCACTCTTTAGATCTCTTGATAGACGCTCTAGAGGCTTTGCTCCCCAGCCTTCTTCTCGAGTTTTTTCTATAAGTATTTTGCCAATTCGCCAATAGAGCATTGTCAGCTCCTTGGTGATCGACAAGGCAGATCGTAGTTGCGTTTGGAGGATATCCGTTTTGATTTGTTCCAGGAGCTTGGCGTAGCCTTGTGGACTAGACACGTCAGATATTGATTTTTTCGCGACTATGCGCTTTTTGTTCATGTGCTACCTGTTTAAAGGGATCTAGGATATCTGCTCCAAAACCAGTTTGCAAGAAAGTCTTAAGTGACGCTATTAAGCACTAGGCGGTGTTATTGCTCAGCGTGAGGCGTTAAAAATTGCCGTAATATAGCCGTAGTCGCAGGTTGCCGAAGGTTGACGTTGCCTGCTTGTGATCGCCAATAAATCATAGAAAAAAATCGAAGGTTCCCTGTAGACTTGATCTGTTTTAAGTGAATTTAGGAAACCGAAGGTAAGGGACGGAAGCGGCCAGGGAGGACTGAAAATCCTTGTGTCGCTGGTTCGATTCCAGTTCTGGCCACATCACCGGAGACATTTTCAGAAATGATCATGTCTCCAGCTTTTTCATTTCCCAACCCCTTGTTTTTCTGTAAGATAAGCGCAAGAGCTGGATTTAATGCGCTGGTTCGATAATTTCCATCTTGAAAGACCAATTTCGCGAGTGTAGAGCAGCAGCTTGCTCCCCATCTTCGCAATAAACCGATCGCTGTTATCCCTGTCGATAGCGATTCGACTTGCGCGATTGCAGCCAGTTACGAAGCGAAAGCGTTTGGCATCAAAACAGGGACTCCCATCTACGAAGCCAAGCGGATGTGCCCCCATCTTATCTGCATCCTCGCCAACCATGACTCGTACGTCGACTTTCACAATCGCATCCTCGCCGAAATTGATCGCCATCTCCCCATTTCCAAAGTGTGCTCGATCGACGAAGTAGCCTGTCAACTGATGGACAATGAGAATTCGGTCGAAAGAGCAGCGGCTATTGCGCAAGAAATCAAACAGGGGATTGCAAAACGGATCGGATCTTGTATTACCTGCTCGATTGGAATTGCTCCCAATTGCTATCTCGCTAAAATTGCCACCGACATGCAAAAGCCCGACGGCCTTACCTTCATCAGGTCTCCGGAAACCCGGTCCTTTAGGGCCGGGTTTTCAGAGACCTGATAAAAAAACGACGAAAAATTTTAGCGCGATAGGTTCATAGGTATTGAAACGTAAGATCGACGATTCTTCTATTGTATTTTACACCGGCAAAGAAGGTTTCATAAGGTGCGAATTTTTCTAATTCCAGCATTCTTCCAGGGAGATTCTTTCTCTCTTCCTGTTCGGCTGGAGTCAAGAAAAAGTGTTCATTGCAAGCATCATCTGCTTCATCGCCCTCCGGGGGGGCTCCGCAGTTACATACATAGCAGCAAGTGCATGGATAAAGTGTAATCCCGGAAAGATAACAAACTTTAGCGCAACTATTTTTCCAATTGGGTTCGTAATTTTTAACAGAGTCTGGTGACCTTGATGGCAAGCAGTCTTTAACACAGTTTAAGGCACCACAGGTAGCTGCCTCGCCAAGGCATAAGATCGGGCAAGTGATAGGTGAAAGGAGACATGACAAAGTCCCCAATATGTATTTCCTGATCTCCAGGATTTTGGGCAGTGCTTCATACCTTTCTTTTACCTTGTGCAGCTCTTTTTCAGGACTTTTAATAGTTTGGTCGTTTCTAGTCGTTAAAAAATTTGGCATTTGAAATGACATTTTACCCTCGAATTTTATCTGCATGTTAATAAAAGAAGGATTTCCTTCTTTTCCAGTTTTTTTGATTAAAAAAAAGGGGGCTATGTCGGCAGAACGTTATTCGTAGGAATCGTGGGAATTGGCTCTTTTCTCATTTTAAGAATGAGCAAATAGTCTGCAAGTGGTTTGACAGAGGTGAAAAAATAATCGCATAGAACTTCTTTTACTTCCCGGAGCTCCGATAAGCGCTGCTTTAAGCACAAAGGAGATAAGGCTTCGCTTACAGGTTCTGGGGCTTTCCAGTTCGGTAACAGACGGATGCATTGAGTGACTTTCTTCGATAAGTGAGACTCTTTCTCCCAGGAAGGTAAAAATCCGTGGTTAAACAGCCGGAAAAGATGGGTGAGCTTGTCTGCACTCTTGTTTCCGTTTGCCTCTTGTATGCAAAAAGAAGTCCACGTGCAAAAACTTTTTGCTAATTCCGTTACTTTTTCTTCTACTTTCTCCATTTCATCCAAGCATTGGGAATGGATTTGAGAAGTTTCTAAGTTTATATGAGGACAAAAACCTGCGTGCATATATTTTTCCACTCAATTAAGTGAGAACATTCTAGAGGGATTTTCTGTTTTTGTCGATGAAACAAAAGAGGTGACAAAAAAGAAGGTGTCGGATAAAAATTTTAGGATTAAAAAAAACTATGTTTAGACACCTCTGCTTCCTTTTGTTTTTCACTCGATTGATTTGGGCAGACACTCCCTATGTGCTGTATCCGGTCGATGTATCGCAGCGGGGATTGGGGGTTGTTAGCATGGTCAATACGCTCCTCTCCACGCCGTATGCAACGAATGGTTCGGAAGTGGCGATTCAAACTTCGACGACGATTCCCTTCCCGTATGCTCCTTATGTAGTAAATGGGATCATTCCCTATGTCCAGTCAATAGCGTCTGCTTCAAATAACACTCTCTTGATCGTTGCTTACCAACCGATTGGAACCAATGTGCAATATTTGGTCGTGCCGGTCGAGCAAATCATCGCCATTCTTTATTCACCGAAGAAGATCCTCACTTCGACGGCCTTTACTTCGACATATGCATCAGGCTATGTGGTTCAAACATCGGTCGATTTGATCCAGCGAGCGAGCGATATTCAGGGTGTGGTGACTACACTGCTCACCGCTTCTCCCTATAAGACGCAAGCGTCCACGGTGGGATTGCAAACGACGCTTAGCGGCTCTTATTATCCTCCTATTTCGACCACGACGGGACTTATTCAAAATGTACAAAGTGTGACACTGGTCTCGGGAAATTCCGGCCTTTTACTCGTCTCTTATTTATCGCCAAAGCGAATCAGCGGCACGATTGTGATTGCTGCAGAGCAAGTAGAGGAAGTGATTTATTATCCGACTCCTCAGTGAGTCTCTTCGAGTTAAAAAACAAGCTTGTATTCATAATATTTTTTAGATATGAATGAACTTCTCAAGTGGAGAAGTATTGTGCGAGCCTTTATTTTTCTTGTCTTTCCTTTGAGTTTACTGGCCATCCCCGCAGGGGAAAAGTTGGTTCACGGCCAGGTGCAGGTCGAGCGCCCCTCTTCGAGTAGCGTGCAAATCACCCAATCGACTCCGCAAGCCATTGTCGAATGGGATTCCTTTTCTTTGGGAACTCAAGAGAGCGCGCACTTTGTGCAACCTGATGCTTCGGCTGCGATTTTGAATCGTGTGGTCGGAGGAAATTTAAGCGAGATCTATGGTCAACTGCAAGGAAATGGGCAGGTTTTTCTCATCAATCCGAATGGAGTGCTAGTGGGGCCCAGCGGGATGATCGATTGTGCTGCCTTTTTAGGAGCAGCGTTGAATCTTGAAAATCAGCCGTTCCTCGATGGCCATAACTATGAATTCACGGGCAATCCCGAGGCAACGTTGGTCAATCAAGGGACCATTCGTGTAGGGAATGGGTTTCTCTTTTTGGTCGGTCCGAACTTGACCAATGAAGGGAGACTGATTGCCCATCAAGAGAATGTTCACCTGGTTGAAGGGGAACAAATTACGATCGATTCGCTCCATGCGCCTAAAGTGATGATTCGTCCAGCAGAGGCTGCATTTAAAGGGGATCAAAAAGAGATCTCCAAAACATTGAAAGCGGAGCCCGCTTCGTTTGCGATTAATTGCGAGGGACGCAAAGAGGCAACGGTGGTGCGAAAGATGGGATCTCGCGTTTTTTTAGTCGAAGAGACGCCCTTTACGATGGGGAAAGTGGCTCATAGCACGACGAGCATATGGGATAATCCGACGGGGACAAATGCCATTGTCGTAGAAAACTCTCTCGATGCACAGCAACAGCTCCGCACATTGATTCCTGAGCGGCTCTGGGACCAAGAATTTGCCGTGTTGGTCGATGTTTGTGCATTTGAAAAATCGACGGTCCTTCGCCAAACGCACCGCCGTCGCGATCGGACGATTCCCTCTTTTACATCGATTGGCGAATCTGAATATTACCTCTTGCGCTCAACGACCTCGGGAGAACTGATTCGAATGGGCGATCGCTATCTTGAATTTTTGGATAGCCCTTATTGGAAAACCCCTGAGGCAGAGTACTTACTGCCCTATAAAGAGTACGGTCAATGAAAAAACTGATTCCTCTTACCCTGGTCGTGGTTTGCTTGCTCTATTGGTATTGGCAATCAAAGAGCCAATTTCAGACTGAAACACCAACCGAACCTGTTGCACAGACAGAAGAGGTGAGTGTAGCCGAAGAAGAAGAGGTGAGTGTAGCCGAAGAAGAGGTGAGTGTAGCCGAAGAAGAAGAGGTGAGTGTAGCCGAAGAAGAAGAGGAAGAGGAGATCGCTGCAGAAGAACCTGTCCAACAAGAGCAAAGTCACGTTGTCGAAGCGGAGATCGAAGAATGGGATGATGACGAAGACTTTTTCGAAGTAGCTGTTGAGGAAGAAGAACCGAGTGAATTAGAAGAAGTAGTTCTTAGCGAAGTTTCTTTAGACACCCCTGCTCCTACGTTTGATGGAGAAGAAGAAGTTGCTTTGCAGGAAGAAGAGGTTGCTTGGGAAGAAGATGAAGCAGTCCCCGAGCAAGAAGAAGTAGTGGAAGAAACCGTTGTTGAGTACACCGATGGAACGGAGCCGGCAGAAGTAGAAGAGATTGCTGCAGAAACGATTAGCGAACAAGCAGAGCAAGTTGCTGTCGAAGAAGAAATCGCGCTGATCGAAGAAGCAGAACAGGCGGCAGAAGAAATGGCCTCTTACGAAGTAGCCGAGCCAACCGCTGTTGAAGAAGTGGAGCAGGTAACAGAAGAAATGGCCTCTTACGAAGTAGCCCAGCCAATCGCTGTTGAAGAAGTGGAGCAGGTAACAGAAGAAATGGCCTCTTACGAAGTAGCCGAGCCAACCGCTGTCGAAGAAGTGGAGCAGGTAACAGAAGAAATGGCCTCTTACGAAGTAGCCGAGCCAGTTGCTGTCGAAGAAGTGGAGCAGGTAACAGAAGAAATGGCCTCTTACGAAGTAGCCGAGCCAGTTGCTGTCGAAGAAGTGGAGCAGGTAACAGAAGAAGTTGCCTCTCATGAAGCAGCCGAACCGGTCGCTGTCGAAGAAGTTGTGCCCCACGAAGAAACGGTTCCTGTGACAGAGAACGTGGTGAAAGAAGAGCTTCCTGTTATGCAGGAATCTCCTCGTGAAGAAGAAACTCTCGTCGTCCAGGCGGAAAAACTCACTGTACAAAGTGAAGAAGTGGACGTAACGCAGGAAGAGCCTGCTGCTGTTGTGGCAAAAGTAGAAGAGCCCAAACCAGAAAGACCTCCGCTTGAGATCATCGAAGAATTACAAGGGCTTTTGTTCTTAGGAGATTGGAACTTAGCTCGCCGAGAACCACTCGATTGCGTCGAGGGGATTGCGACGGCCAATGTAGCTCTTATCGCGGCACATCCAGAATTTGAGCGCGATCTCTATCGGACCTTCATCGGTAAGCCGTTGACCGATCGATCGATTACTCAACTGAAGCAGATGATTGGCGATTTCTACGCAGCTCATCATCAGCCTTTTGTCGTTGTCAGCGTCCCGCGTCAGGAAGTGACGCAGGGAGTATTGCAAGTGATTGTCGATGAGGCAAGACTCGGAGAAGTCCGTTGCAAGGGGAATGAATATTACACGAGCCAAGATCTCCTTCGTTACCTCCAAATCAAGCCAGGCGAGCCGGTCATTACGAAGAGAGTGGTAGAAGATGTCGCTTTCATGAATCAAAACCCTTTCCGACACACCGACGTCCTCTATACGCCAGGGGTTAAGCCAGGGACGACCGATATCGAGCTCATCACAGAGGATCGTTGGCCTTACCGCATTTATGCAGGTAGCGACAACACAGGGACAATTAGCACTGAGCGGAACCGGGTTTTCATGGGTTTTAATTTTGGGAAGACCATCATCCGCGATAGCGAGATGTCGTTCCAATACACCCAATCTCCCAACATCAATCGCTTTTATGCGCTCACTGGTCTTTTCCGCATTCCATGCCCTTGGCACCATACGCTGCAAGGATATGGCGGGTACACCAAAGTGCATCCCAATACAGAGACTGTTAACCTCACACAGCAAGGAGTGAGTTGGCAGGTCGATCTCCGGTATCGCATTCCTCTTTCAGCCGATCCTGAACTCCTACAAGAAGTGATTCTTGGCTACGATTTTAAGGAGACACAAAACAACACCTGGCTGAGCAGCACGAAGATTTTCCATGGAACGGCCGATATCAATCAGATCATGCTTGGATATGAACTCGGTAGCCGAAATCGCTACCGCAAGATCACTCTCAACATGGAGCTCTACTGCAATCCTGGCAGCATCACGACCCACAACATCAACAGTTCGTACAACCTCCTCCGCTATGAATCGTCGTGCCAATACGCCTATTTCAAGCTCAACCACTCGTTCATGCAAGAAGTAAAAGGGGGAGTCTTCTTCCTTTACAACCTCTCAGGCCAAGTGGCGAGCACGAACCTGCTTCCCAGCGAGCAATTCACCATGACGGGTTACAATGCGGTGCGCGGATTTGAAGAGCGGATTTTGAACCTCGATAACGCAGCTCTCTTGAACCTAACCATGGAATTACCCCACTTTAGTCCTGCCTATTTGATGGGGTTCCGCCGCTACGACGATTTCTACATCCACATCTTTGCCGATATGGCGATGGGAGGAAATCACCAACCGATGCCCGGCGAGCACCGTTTCTATTCGCTCGGTTCAGTAGGCCCTGGCGCTCGTTACCAATTTGGCAAAGCGATCACCGCTCGTTTCGATTACGGTGTACAGCTCTGGTACCAAAATTTCAATCCACAGACCCATTCGAGATATAACTTTGGCGCCATCTTGAGCTACTGATGCAAAGAGAACATCACGGATTTCTCATGGGGATTTGCGCTGCTCTTCTCCTCGCCTTTAGCGGGGTGATGATCAAGTGGGGCGCAGAGATTCCTAACGAAACGATGGTGTTTTTCCGCTTCTTCATTTCATCTCTATGTATTCTTCCTTTTCTTTTTTCGGGCCGCGTTCGACTTCGGTGGCGGGCTTTTCCAAAACACTTTCCCCGTGCGATCGCCGGCCTCCTCTCGATCTATTGCTACTTTTATTCGATCAAATACCTCCCTCTGGTCAATGCTTCGACCCTCTTTTATACGGGCCCTCTCTTCGTTCCTCTCGTTGTCTTTTTCTGGCTCCGGCTCATTGTTCCGAAGCAAAGGATTGGGGCTCTTGTGATTGGATTTTTGGGTATCTTGGTGATTTTGCGTCCTGGCCCTGGATTTGAATGGTTAACCACTCTCGTCGGTTTACTCAGTGGTCTCTTTTCCGCCATTGCACAAGTGGGGATTCGGCAACTCTCGAAAACCGAATCGACCGAGACGATCCTTTCCTACTTCTTCATTCTCTCCGCTATTCTCAGTTTTCCTCCAATGCTCGTCACCTGGCAGTCGATCGAATCGTCCTTTCAGTGGCTCGATCTCCTCGGCATCGCCCTTACTTCAGTGGCATTTCAATATTTCATTACCAAGTCGCTCACACATGCTCCTGTCAGCAAGGTGAGCGTTCTCAGCTATCTCGGGGTTGTCTTTAGCGGATTATTTGGATGGTTTATCTTTTCAGAGCAACCCACCGTCTGGGTGCTCGCGGGCTCGAGCCTGATCATTCTCGGTGGTCTTGTCGCTCTTTTCTCTAAAGAGTCTTCTCGCAAGTGGAGCTAAAGAAATGCAGAACGCAGAGTGCAGAGTGCAGAACTAGGTGGTCGGGCTTTCTTCGGCTGTCAGTTCTGCATTCTGCGTTCTGAGTTCTGCATTAAATATAGCGGATGGAATCGCGTTGCGCGAGGGTTCGCATCGCTTCGGTGAAAACATCTAGGTTGATGTCTTCAAGGGCAGAAATTTCGAACAGGGCAGAGGGATCAAAGGTATAACGGGATTTGAAGGAAGCGGCGAGTTCGGCGGCCCCTTCTTGGTCGATTTTATTGAGGGCGACGAGGAACGGTTTCTGAAGCATTTCTGGGCTATAAGCTTCAAGCTCGCGGCGGAGCATGAGGAATTCTTCAAAAGGATCGCGCTCTTGATGGGGAGCTAATTCGATGAGGTAGACGAGGGTGGAGGTTCTCTCGATGTGACGGAGGAAAGCGAGGCCGAGGCCGCGGTCGGCATGGGCGTCTTCAATAATACCAGGAATATCGGCGATGAGGATGCGGGAAAAGTCGTCGAATTCAACGAGGCCGAGGTTGGGCCGAAGGGTAGTGAAGGGGTAGGGGGCAATTTTTACTTCGATGTGAGCGAGTTTTGAGATGAGGGTCGATTTACCGGCATTGGGCATTCCGACGAAGCCGACATCGGCGATGAGTTTGAGCTCGAGCTCTACTTCCTGCTCTTCTCCGGGCGTGCCTTTCGTGCAGAAGAAAGGGGCTTGGTGAGTGGAGGTTTTAAAGCGGGTATTTCCTTTGCCACCTCGTCCACCCGCACAGATCTTCCATTGTTGTCCTTGCTCGGTGAAATCGAACAGAATTTCTTGTGTAATAGAATCTTTGACAAGAGTGCCAAGAGGGATTTTAATCAGGAGATCGCGGCCGTTTTTGCCTTTGCAGTTGTTGCTGCCGCCGGGGTCGCCATTGTGTGCCTTGAGGATGCGTCGGTTGCGGAAATCTTCGAGAGAGTGAACGCTTCGGTCGGCTTCAAGAATGATAGAGCCGCCATTTCCGCCGTCTCCACCTGCAGGGCCCCCTTTGGGGATGAATTTCTCCCTGCGCCAGGCGATCACGCCGTTTCCGCCGTTTCCGGCGATGAATTGGACAACGACGCGATCGATAAACATGAGAGGTTAGGCCGCCGGTTGGGGAATGATCGACACGTAGGTTTTGCCTGCTTGTCGATACGCTACAATTCCATCAGTGAGCGCAAAGAGCGTGTAATCACGGCCGACGCCTACGTTTTTATCAGCATGCCATTTCGTGCCGCATTGGCGGACGAGAATGCTGCCTGCCGTGACAAATTGTCCCATCGTCGCTTTGATGCCGAGTCGCTGGGAGCGGGAATCGCGGCCGTTACGGGTAGATCCTTGACCTTTCTTATGTGCCATTGACGAAGTCCTTTATGCTGTAATTTCAGTGATTCTGATGCAGGTATATCTCTGGCGATGGCCACGGGTAAGGCGGTAGTTTTTGCATTTCTTGTATTTGAAGGCGATCACTTTAGGCCCTTTCATTTCGCCGATGATTTCTGCTTGGACAGAGCTTTTTTCTACAAATGGTTTGCCGATGAGGAGCTCTTTTCCATTGTGGACACTCAGAGGTTGAAAGGTAATTTTTCCTTCGGCTCCTAACAGCAATTCGACTTCGAGTTCGTCGCCTTTCTGTACTCGGTACTGTTTTCCACCGGTTTTAATAATCGCGTACATCTTTCCTCCAACAAGGGATAAATTTTTGCACAAAATCATAGCGGATTCACTTCCCCCATGTCAAGGTTTTCTACTTTAAAGCCTTCTTGCATTAATTAAATTTTTTTCTTTTCGCGGCCAGGGTGACGACATAGGCGCCAGCGGCAAGGAGAGCGATCGTAGCCCCTGGAGGCCAGTTGAGCTCATAGGCGGTGCCTAGCCCGCAGAGGCTAAAGAGAGCCCCCAAGAGGCAAGCTACAGCCATCATCGCGTGCAGGCGAGAGGTGAAGAGGCCAGCAATCGTGGCGGGAATGGTGAGAAGGGCGAGGACGAGGATGGTGCCGATGATTTCGATTAAAAGGACGATCGAAAGAGCGACCAGGCATAGCAAGAGAAGATAGAGCCACTGGACCGAAATGCCCTGTAGGGCAGCCTGTTCCTCGTCAAAGCAGAGGGCAAGCAGTCGCCGATAGAAGAGGGCAACGACCCCGAGGACTAGTAGGTCGAGCAGGACGAGCGATAGGAGATCTTTCGAGCTGACCCATAAAATATTGCCAAAGAGAAAATTCATCAGCTCGGCCGTGCTCCCCGGCGTTAACGAGATGAAAATCACGCCTGCTGCCATTCCGGTCGACCAAATGGCGGCGATCAGGGCATCTTCTCTCTGACGAAAGCGAAGTTGAATCCAGCCGAGGAGAAGGGCTGAGAGGAGGGCTGCGAAGAGGGCGCCGATCATTGGTTCGAGCCAAGTGACGTGGTGGACTCGCTGCATCCAGAGGCAAAAGCCCATCCCGCCGAGGATCGAGTGGGCGATGCTTCCCGCAATAAAGGCGATGCGCCGCACGACCACAAAGGAACCGATCACGCCCGAAGCGATGGAGGCGAGGAGCCCTGCCCAGAGAGCCATTTGTAAAAAAGGATTTTGAAAGAGCGCTTCGATAAACATATTGCTTTACTTCCAATGGTTCGGGGGCAGCTCGAGGAGCGGCGTATGGTAAAGCCCCATCGCGAAGTGTTCGCAGACCTGGCCTGGCAAATAGGTGTTAATCGCTCCTTGGACGCAGAGGATTTGATCGACTCGTTCGACGATCGTCTTGATGTCATGGGTCACTAGGAGAATTGTTTTTTTTCCTTTGAGCGATTGGAGTAAGTCTAGAATGGCCAGCGCGGAAGGGGGATCGATGTTTGCCGTCACTTCATCGAGAAAGAGAAGATCGGGGTCGGAGATCAAAGCTCGGGCAATGAGAGTCTTTTGTCCGAGCCCCCCAGAAAGGGTTCCAAAGGGTTTGTTGCGGTGGGGCAATAATCCTAGCCGCTCTATCCACAGCTCTGCGTCTTGCTTTTTCTCTGGCTTAGTGAGGCAACCCAGTTGGATGACTTCTTCGGTTGTGATGGGGAAGTCGCGATCTGAGCGGAGAAACTGAGGCACATAGCCAATGCGGGGACGAGCTTGGAGAGGGGATTGGTCAAAGATCTGAATGCTGCCTTGCCAGGGTTTTAAAAAGCCCATCAGCAGTTTGAGGAGTGTCGTCTTGCCGCCACCGTTCGGGCCCATGATTCCGACATAGGTACCCTGTTCGATTGAAAAAGAGCTCTCTTGCAGAATCGGCTCTTTGTCAAAGCCAAAAACCACGTGGTCCCATTCAATGGCTGGTTTATTCTTCTTCATAAGGGTTAGCGATCAATCCTGCGAGTTTTCGCAGAGTCTCCTCATAATTGGCCGCGTAAGGGTCAACCCAACGGACCGGGATGCGGAGCTGCTCCGCGATCAATTGAGCGCCTTTGTTGTTGTGCTGCGGCAGAGCGATGGCTAATTGGGTCTGGGTACTTTTGGCCGTTCGAAAAATTTGTTCTATCTCTTTGGGCCGGGGGTCTTTTCCCTCTTGCTCGATCGATAGCTGTTCACACCCATAGTCGCGGCAAAAGTAGGCAAAGGCGGGATGGGAAACGAGAAACGTCCGAATGGAGGCGGCACTCAAAAATTCTTGGATATCCCGGTCCAAGTCGGCCAATTCTTCCTGTACCAGTACGAGTCGTCTGCCGAATTCTCCGGCTTGGTCAGGAAATTGCTGCGTCAATTGCTCGGCAATCGCTTCGGCTTGGATCGACAATTGTTTGGGGCTGAGCCAGATGTGCCGGTCGCCGTGTCCCTCTGTGCAGTGGTCGCAATGAATCTCTTCGATCATGGCCACGCCTTCCCGCAAATCATGCTTTTTTACCTGGGCGAGGAGGGGAATTAATTTTTTTTCAAACGGCTCTCCAATCCGGAACCATACCTGGCCACGCTGCATCTCGGTTACTTGGCGCGAAGTTGGCTCATACATATGGGGATCGGCGTTGACTGGGACGACTGTTTGGACGTCAAATCCGTCGCCTGCAATTTCTTGAACGAGGGTTTGGTAAGGGGCGATTGTAACGAGTAGGAGAGGTTTAGCGGCCGGGGGAGGCGAGGGGCTTTTTTCTCCGCTACAAGCAGCTAAAAAAAGGAATATAAAGGACCAAATTTGCATGGTGTACTACTATCGCTTGTTCAACTTTTAGTTGCAAGACTTAAGCCTTCTCAGTTAGAATCGAGCGCTCTTTTGGAGAGGTGTCCGAGTGGCTGAAGGAGCACGCTTGGAAAGCGTGTAAACGTGAAAGCGTTTCGTGGGTTCGAATCCCACCTTCTCCGACTTTTTTTTCTCCGAAAAAAAACGGAGAAAGCAAGCCACCTGCGTGGCTTGCGAGGTGGGATTCGAGTCCCATCTCGATGTTTTTGCGCTTCGCAAAAACCGAGTGGGACCGCGGGCCCGCAGCCTTGCTGCAAGCAGCAAGGCGTGAGGGTATCCCAGGCGTGTCCTTCGGCACGCCTGCGGGATAGGGGGTCGCAGGTGGAAAGGGCGAAGCGCCTTTCCTCCTGCTTCCGGGCTTCTGGGAGGTGCCGATGCTCAGTTCTATTTGTTCTTCCATCCGTTCTTGTGGTAGTTTCGTCGTCGATAAAATCGATCATGCGGCCATCCGTCTCAACCGTTGTTCTTCCTGTGTAAGAAAAACGGTGTTTACGGCAACCATGCTCTTAGGTCCTAATGGATTTTTTAATGGGGCTCTCTTTGCTCTTTTTTCTCAGGTCAAGATTCCAGATGGGGCTGTGAGTCCCATCATTGTATTCGGAGATCTTCTTCCTTTATGTGTAACTACATGGCTCATTTTTAAAAATTATTCATGGCTGGATCGTCCAAAGCTTGGAGGTTCAGAGCCCTGTTGGTGGAAGATGCCCCCGGAGCGCATTCGAGTTCTCCTAGCAGCAGAAGCAGCGAATGGCGATCTCCCAGAAGCTTACCGAGCCGAAATCACCCAACTCATTGATTTAATGGACAGAGAGGAAGCAGCGGCCGAAGAACTCACCCAACTTCAACCAACTCAATCTCCCGCTTAAGAGGTCCTTTGGCAAACGCATCAGATGAATAAACCTGACCTCGTAACGGCGGGTTGTGCAGAGCTTCTGGACATCTTGCAGAGGCTTACCCGGAATTCTCGATTTTGCAGCAAGCTGCTGCAAAAATACCTGGGGGCTACAACATGCTGCTGATTGATAAACTGGATGATCTGAATAAACGGATTTGGTACGCCAAGAATCTGTCCTAATAAAATTTTTAGAGTTTCTTCTCAACTCTTCTAGCGATGACATGGAGCCAACTCTTATCGGGACTTGGAGCTACTGTGCTTCGTGTATCGGCGCTTTTCCAGATCTCCACAGCCAGCATCTAAAATGCGGCTCGCTTCCGGCACATATTGCAAAAATTTCTGGTAGACCTCGTGGAGATCCGCATGAATGGTTCTTTCGTAGAAACTTTTTGAGTTTTTGTTGTAGTAATCAATCGAATCCATACGTTGAAAAACCATACGCGAATCGGTAGTTTCTTGCGATGAGTTCCTCTATTTTGGTATACTCGCGCCCCAGAGTAAAGTGTTCACAAAAATGTTTTAACTCTCTAAAACGAGAAAGAAGCCGAAGGTCCACCCGTGAGATGTCCATTCTGCAACCATGAAGATTCGAAGGTTACGGACTCCCGTTATGCAGCCGAATTAAATGCGATTCGCCGCCGTCGGGAATGTGGGCAGTGCATGCGCCGATTTACAACCTTTGAAACCGTCGACCTGAGCCTTCAAGTCAAAAAGCGAGATGGGACGTTCGAAGATTTTCAACAGGACAAGCTCATTCATGGGATGGATGCCGCCTGTCGCCATACTCGCATTAGTCACGACCAAGTGCGTGCCCTCGCTTATAAAATAAAAGCTGACCTCGTAGCCAAAGGCATCCGTGAAATTAGCAGCCAAGAGCTCGGAGAGATCGTCCTACAGCACCTTCTTGCGACCGATGTGGTCGCCTACATCCGCTTTGCCTGTGTGTACAAGCGATTTAAAGATATTCAAGAACTAGTGGAAGCCATCCAGTCGATTGCACCCGATGGGAACGCTCTGCTGAAAGAACAAGAGGAAAGCCATGCCACTGAAGAAAAGTGATTTCGCCCATTTCAAAAAACGGCTTGAGGAACTACGCCAACAAATCATGCATGCATTGGAGGGGAGTAAAAAGGAAGTGACTTCTCCCGATGAAGCAAAGGGATATTCGCAGCATTCAGCCGACGAAGGGACCGACGACTTTGTCAAAAACGTCAGCCTCCAAGTAACCAACAAGGAATTCACCATCCTTCGCCAAATCGACCGAGCGCTCGAGAAAATCGAAGACGGCACCTATGGAACTTGCGATCTCTCGGGAGAAGAAATTCCTCTGAAGCGTCTCGAAGCCATTCCTTACGCCACGATGACTGTCAAAGCGCAGGAAAAATTCGAAAAGGGACTTCTCTAGTGAAAAAGTGGGCCTTCGTGTTTCTCCTCTTGCTCGGCATCGATGCCCTTTCGAAGGCCCTCGTACTCGAATACGTCCCTTTCTTGGGACCCAAATCGATCGGCTATCCGTACGATGGGATTCCGATTTTTAGCTTTTTCGGCATCACCGGCTCTCTCAACATGGTGGGCAACACGGGGGCTGCTTGGAGCTTGTTCCAAGATCACTCCAGCCTTCTCTTCAGCTTTCGACTCGCATTGATCGTCGGATTGATTGTCTATCTCCTCTTTTTCAATAGAAACAAAATGAACCCCTTGCCGCTCTGGCTTGTCGTCATTGGCGCCATCGGCAACGTCATCGACTATTGGACCTACGGGTATGTGGTCGATTTTTTCCACGTCTGTTTTGGGGGACATAGCTTTCCCATCTTCAACCTCGCCGATAGTTACATCACGATAGGAATTGCTATTCTCTTGTGGCTGACCCGCAAGGAAAAATGGCAAACAAGCACCCCATGATGTCTCGCATTTCAACCCTCGCCGAAGAGGGGAACTACCAAGCTGCCAAGTGGCTCAAGATCCAAGCGCTTCTCGAAGTGGAAGAACTCCAAGCTCTTTTCACCGCTCTTTCCAATTTCGAAATTTATCCTCTTTCAGGCGCCTTTTCTTTAAATGATCTCCCCGCTTCACGAGAACATTTCCTCGCTATTTATTCTTCTTGGATCGAGAGCTTGAAAAAAGGGGAGGTTCCTACTTGTTCGTCGCTTCGGACCACTGCATGGACTTCCTCTTCCGATTCTCTATGGCTCCAAGAAATTCCAGGACAGCGCTACCTCGTCAAGCCGTGTGCACCCCTCATACAAGTACAAGTGCACGAAATGGGTTATTCGACCGTCGATGGAGTGTTCCGCTCGATGATCTTGAGCCAAGAGAGCATTTTTTGGGGGCTTCAGTTTTCCTTTCCGCAGGTGTATCAAGAAGCAAAGACGATGGAGCTCAAAGAAGTTGAGGAGAGTCCTAACGCCGATCTCTTTCAGACGATTCGAAAATGGTGCCGCGACAACACGCTTCCCACGCCCATGCTTGTCGACGGAAAGAGGATCAATATCCCCATGCGCCTCGGCAAGAAGTGCTTTTCGTGGATCAATGGCCACCCACAGCTAGTTCGGCGTGGCTTAGGAGTGTTACAACTATGATCGCCCAAAAACTTCACGCAGCCTTTTTAAAGAGCGGCAAAACATTATCCCTCGCTGAATCGTGTACTGGCGGTGCTGTTGCCGCCCAACTGACCGCTTTGCCAGGAGCTTCCCAGTTTTTCCTCGGCTCTCTCGTCGCCTATTCTAATGCTTGGAAAGAAGGCTTTTTAGGTGTATCCTCTCATACGCTTCAGAAGCATGGAGCGGTAAGTGTAGAGACAGTGAGAGAAATGGTAAAAGGACTTTTTGAAAAGACCGCGTGCGATTACGCGGGGGCGATTTCTGGCATTGCCGGGCCGACCGGAGGCACTCCTGACAAACCAGTGGGCACTATCTATCTAGCCGTTGGAAAGAGGGGAACCCCCATCAATGCATGGGTCATTCAGGCACCTAAAACGAGGCCTGAAGCAATTGCTGCGGCCGGCGACGCTCTCATGGCAGCTCTATTGGATCTCCTCTCATGACCTATCAACTCATCGACAGCGGCGAAGGACTTAAACTCGAGCGATTTGGCGAGTACACTCTCATCCGGCCTTGCCCACAAGCGCTGTGGCAAAAACTTCACCCTGCGCAGTGGAAAGAGGCCGATGCGACTTTTTCTCGCGAAGGGGGCTGGAAAGAAAGCCGCAAATTGCCTCGCGAATGGCGCGCAGAGATCGGCGGCATCACACTCAAAATTGCCCCGACCGAGTTCGGTCACCTCGGCGCGTTTCCAGAACATGCCTCTTTGTGGCAAGAGCTCTGCTCGCAAGCAAAAGGCACCTCGATCCTCAACCTCTTTGCCTATTCAGGCGGAGCGACGCTCGCTCTCGCTAAAGCAGGCGCTCGCCTCTGCCACCTCGACGCTTCGAAGGGGATGGTCGATTGGGCCCGCGAAAATGCAGCTCTCAACCAACTCGAGAAGGCGCCTATTCGATGGATCGTCGATGATGCTCTCAAATTCTTAAAACGGGAAGTTCGACGCGATGTCCGCTATGACGGCATCCTCCTCGATCCACCCACCTTTGGCCGTGGCAGTAAAGGGGAAGTGTTCAAGATCGAGCGCGATCTCATCCTCCTCCTCGATCTTTGCCGCAGCGTCCTCTCAAAACAGCCCCGGTTCGTTTTCCTCTCCTGTCACACACCAGGCGTCACTCCTCTTGCGCTCCAGCACCTCACCAACCAAATGTTCAAAGGGGCTCGCGTAGAGACGGGTGAAATGATGCTCGCTTCTCCCGGCGCTCTCTCTATTCCTAGCGGCACCTTTGCGAAAGTGCTCTATGCTTAAAATAACGAGCCTCCAAAATCCCAAAGTCAAAGAAGTGGTTCGCCTCCGCGAACGAAAGGAGCGCGATGAGACAGGCCGTTTTCTCATCGAAGGCTACCGAGAACTCAAGCGAGCGATCGACGCGGGCCGCACAATTGAAACGCTCTTCATTTGCCCCTCTTTCTATTTGGGTACCAACGAGCCGGCTCTCATTCAGCAAACCGGAGTGCAGCCGATCGAATGCACCGAAAAGGTCTTTGCCAAGCTCTCTTATCGCGACCGTCCCGACGGCCTGCTCGCCATCGCTCCGCAAACGCATCTTTCTCTCCGCGATCTTCAACTCAAGAAAGTCCCTTTTCTCGTCATTGCTGAAAGCATCGAAAAACCGGGTAACCTCGGGACGATTCTTCGCTCCGCCGATGCTGCGGGTGTCGATGCAGTGATCGTCTGCGATCCCACCACCGACATCCACAATCCCAACGTTGTTCGCTCTAGCGTCGGCACCCTCTTCACTGTTCCAGTCATCGAAGCGACCAGCGAAGAGACGCTCCGCTTTCTCAAAGAAAAAGGGATTGCGATTGCCGCAGCTACCCCTCACGCCAAACTCGAATTCACGAAAGCCGATCTCACCGTCCCCGTCGCTCTTGCTGTCGGCACGGAGCAATACGGCCTTTCTGACGCCTGGATGAAACAAGCCGATATCCAAGTGCGCATTCCGATGTTTGGTGCCGCCGATTCCCTGAACGTTGCCTCTGCAACTACCCTGGTGCTTTATGAAGTCGTCCGACAACGCAATCCCTGACATCATCTATTGCGATAACCATATCCTTCTTGCCGTCAAACCGGCGGGATGGCTTACGCAACCGGACGATACGAGCCGTGAGTGCCTTGAAACCTACGCAAAAGAATGGGTCAAGAAACAATACAATAAACCGGGCAACGTCTTTCTCCACTGCATCCACCGACTCGATCGTTCCGTCTCTGGCCTCGTCCTCTTTGCCCGCACTTCAAAAGCTCTTTCACGTCTCAATCAAGCCTCTCGTGATCAAGAGATCCGGCGCCTTTACCGCGCCGAAGTCCATGGCATTCTCCCTAACAAAGAAGGACTCCTTCAACACTACCTCGCGCACGCCGAACACCATGCCATGATCGTGAAGCCTTCCCATCCTGAAGCGAAGAAAGCAACTCTCTCCTATCGGGTGGAGAAATTTCTCGAGCATACTACTCTCGTCGAGATCCAACTCCACACCGGCCGTTACCATCAAATTCGCGCTCAATTTGGCGCGATTGGTCATCCCATCGTCGGCGACATTCGCTACGGCGAAAAAAAGGGGAGTGGGGAGGAGATCCGCCTCGCTTGTACCGACCTTTTTTTCAAGCACCCCGTTACCGGCGAAGAGCTCACTTTTCACACCGACGCCCCCTTCTAAAAGCTGCTTTACATTTGGGATAAATTGTGTATAAGGGCAGTAAGAGGGAAAGATGTCATTAGAGACGAATATCGCTCAGCTAAAAGTAACGTTAAAACAAATCGATTTCCTGAATCGTTCGATTGTTGATGATGAAAAAGAATTACAAAGCCTCGAAGCGATCAAAACGAAAAGAGCAACCGCTAATTTTGCTGCTCGTTTCTTCTATTCATTGCTACAAGGAAGCGAAAAGAAAATCAACGATCGAATAGATGCCTTAAAGGGAAGATTGGTGAGTGAAAAAGACGAACGCTCTAAGTATGAGGCTCTCGTTCATCAGCTTCTCGAACAGGGAGATCTTTTAACGCAGCTACAAGATCTTTACAAACAACTGCCTAGCGAGATGAAAAAAACTTTAGAGCCATACATTCGCATTCATCAGAGACAAAAGTAAATCTCTTAGAGACTGTCTCTGAATTAAAGTTTCGTCGCTTTTGGGGATTATTTGGGTCGAAAATCGGCTCAAAAGAACCCCAAAATCGACTGAAATTTAAATCAGAGATAGTCTCTTAATGCTGCAAGCTGCAGGGCATTCCAGGTCTGCCGCATTTAGGACAAGCAGACGAAACGCTCCGCCACACTTTTCCATAATTTTTGCAATTGGAAACCCAGCAGACCCAGTAGGAGTATTTCTGTTCAGAGCTCGCCAATGCATCGGCGTAAAGCTGAATTACTTGGGGTGGTTCATCAGGTCTCCAGAAACCCGGTCCTTTAGGGCCGGGTAATTCACATCCAAATTTGGGAGGAGTTCGAAACTCCTCCCAAATCATTCCCCGTCCTTTAGGGCGGGGTTCATCAAGAATTTGTAAACAATTCGAATCCTGGTCTACACTGCCTAAGCAAATGCGAGAAAAGAAAATAGATACGAGGAGAAGGATGCGACTCATCAGAGACTCCTTGGTTCAGCGGGCCATTCTATCCAAGTTCAAAATTTTCCTACTATTTCTTTTAGTTTGTCTCAGTTGCCAGAAAACAGAGAGCTCATATCTTTCCTCGTTAACGCAGGAAGAGCGAGCTGACATCGACTACCTTTTTCGCCATCTCTTGATTGAAGATTCGGGTGCTTTCGTCTTGTTTGGAAGCAAACCGCTCTGCGATTCGGGTTTTTTCGACCATGCAGTCGAAGATCCTCGCTATCGGCGCAATCTCGCGCACGGCTGGGCGGCGTGGGAAAAGCTAAAGAAGCAACTGCCTACCACACGCTATCTCTTGGTAAAGAAGATGGTGAAGATCCCGCTGCAATATCCCGATCGATACGAGGAAAAAACCTTCCAGCACATCATCTTGGCCAATATTGAGAAGACTGCTTTTGTCTTAGCCGAAAATTATGAGCTCTTTAAAAATTACGTCGGCATCGATTTCCATCCCTTGCAAGTCGTCTTTGAATTGGAAGATCCAAATTCCCTCTTCTGGAATAAGGTGTTTGATTTTGAGCATCCTCATCGCCCTGGCGGTTCGATTGCCCATGGCCTTCTCTTTGGCTTTGGAAAGAGAAATGCTCTCTTTTGGACATGGGAATCAGACCTGGCTGCCCGGAATGAAAAAGCGGCTGCCTATTTCAAGCACGCTCCCTTTGCCTTTCACTCGTTCCAGAACAAGGAAGGGGAATTGCAAGAGGTTTCTGAATTGGAAATCCCTGCATTCAAAGCAATCGAAGGCGATGAAACGCTCAAGCGATACAAGAGAGAAAAACGAGAAATCGAAAAGCTTTACCGCGGCAAAGAGTTTCTCGAAGTCACTCTCAAACAGCTCTCCAAATAACAACAAAAGAGATAAACATGACACTCCTTCCCCCTGTTCATTCCTATGGAATAAATCCCGTTAACGCCTTTTCTCGCTCTCCGATGGAAGATCTTTATCCACGAGAGGTGATCGATGCTTTGGGCGGCGTAGAAGCATTGGAAAAACTCGAAGAAAGCAATCTATTTCCCGATTACGCGGCGAATCTCCAGCACTGCCGGTATGCTTTTAAAGGGAACGAAAGAATACAAATCATCGATATCCCACAAGGGCCCTTAATTACTCGTGGACGGGATCAATCTTCGCGTCCTTTTCTCGAGGTTTGTTTGCCTGGATACGTGCCTTTGGTCTATTACACTTATACGACTTGTGAAACGGCAGCAGATTTTACAAATATCAGAAAATGGGAGATAGGAACCTCCATTGGATCTCGCGTTTTGGGAAAAGCGGATCCTGCTTTTCTACTCCTTACTCAAATCATAAAGGGAGAGGATTGGAGAAAATCACGCCAAAGAATAATGGATTTTAAACCTTTAGCAGATCTCTAGCTCGCGCGGCGCCGGCATCAGACTTTAAGTCCAAGCCTTCTTGTAAATTCACTGTCTGAACCCGTTCGAAATCGCGATAGAGCACCAGCATGCCATGCGTCTCGTTGGGAAGAACGAGATTATCCCATCCATGAGAGGCGAGATACCGGGGTTTATACCGGTCATAGAGGAACGTGAACACGTTGCCGAATGGAATGATTTCGAGCACGCCGCGAAAGATATTGCCTGTGGCGAGAAGCGCTTCTTGATTTGCCTGCTGGGAACATCGGCCAAAAATCGCTTTTGCTAAAAGAACGATGAGATCGACGATTCCTAGAAAGGAACGATAGATTCCTACGCCTGTACTTAGGATGGGGAGATAGCTGAGCTTCGTATGGAGAGGAAGATGGCTAATCGAATGACTTTTCACCTTTTCGGGATCGACAGGGTGAGGTCGCAGATGAGCAATGATTTCAACGTTGTAGGTAGGAGAAAGCATAAGAACCTCGTTTCTAGAGCGTATCTTAACACTCCTTTTGCATTCAATAAAGAACAGAGTGTGGGTCGAGCGATAAGGAAACATGATAAAAATAAATATACATTCCTTCCTATCGTTAAATCGTTCCATCGTTTTTATCGTGATATTGACTTTGCTATAACTGGACTGCCCCCGTTCCTGACCAATGACCAAACGAGGTTAGATCCAATTTAGGCTCTTTGATTTCGCGCCACATCTTGAGCATGGTCCACACCCGGATATCGTCGAAGAGGACGAGGGGTGGCTTTTCGAAGGGGACTGTTTTCAGATGATCGAGAAGCGTTCGCTCGAGATGGCCGTCGTGCGTGGCATCGATGAAGAGGAGCTCTGCTTTTTTCAATACGTCGAGTTGTGAAGCAAAGAAGAGAGGATCGCCTAAATTGCCGACAATTTGAGAAAAGGAGGGGCCGAAATCGGCTTTGGTAAGGACAGAGGTCGGGATGTTGTTCCATGGAATGACATCGTAAGTGACGATCTGACCTGGAGCGCACTGCTTGAGAGCGAGGGCAGAAAGACCGGTCGCAGTGCCAATTTCCACAATGAGAGAAGGGCGCAGAGTTTTAGCAAAGGCAGCGAGTAACTTGTAATGTTCGCCGGGCCAAATGTCAGGAAAATAGGGAGGGCGAGCCAGCCGTTTAGAAAGAGAAGAGAGGTCGATGTCGAGAGCGGCGTGGATCGCGGCAAGGCACTTGTGGATCAGCTCGGGCGTCGGACGAGCAGGGTCGTCGGCAGAGGAGAGGATCATCGAATATTCGCCGTGAGCGGCGCGCACAGGCGGGGGGAGAAGGTCTTTGATTTTCGGTTTTTTGAATGTCAGCATAATTCACCAATTTGGACAGCGTTCAGGGCAGCTCCTTTGAGGAGCTGGTCGCCCACCGCCCAAAATTCGAGCGTGTTGGGCTGAGAGAGATCAATCCGGAAACGGCCGCAGAGCACTTCATCGCGCCCCGTCGCATCGGTCGGAGTGGGAAAGCGGTTTTGCGAGCGGTCTTCAAAGAGCTGCAGACCTGGCATCGAGCGAATCGCAGCAAGGACCTCTTCCATCTGAAAGGGTTTCTTGAATTCGACATTGGCAGCAATGCTGTGAGCTCGCGGCACAGGAACTCGAACACAGGTCGCCGTGAGAGCAATGGATAGGTCGCCGAGAATTTTCCGCGTCTCTTCCATCATTTTAATCTCTTCTTCGACATAGCCATTTGCCCGTAGCGGAGAATTGTGAGGAAAAAGATTGAAGGCATAAGGAAAGGGGAGCGGAGAGGGAAAAGATTCGCCGGCGAGATGGGCGCGTGTCTCATCGTAGAGATGCTGGAGAAAACGAGCGCCCGCTCCACTTGCGGCTTGATACGTAGCAGCGACAACCCGCTTTACTTGGAAGAGTCGATGGAGTGGAGCCAGCGGCATCAGGAGAACCGTCGCAGAGCAGTTGGGCGATGCGATGAGTCGTTGTTTTTGGAGCACTGCTCGATTGATCTCAGGAATGATGAGCGGCACTTTTTCATCCATTCGAAATGCCGAGCTCGAGTCGATGCAGCGAGCAGAACACTCTGGAATCCATTTGCGAGAAACCGATGAACCTGCAGCAAAAAAAGCGAGATCGACATTTGCAAGAGCCTCTTTCGAAAGAACTTCAAGCGGGATTTTTTCGCCGCGAAACGAAACATGTTGCCCGAGAGAGTTAGGCGAAGCAAAACAGCGAAGTGTACGCAGTGGAAAGGAACGTTTTTCAAGAAGGCGAACAATTTCACTTCCGACGGCGCCCGTTGCGCCAATCACGGCTACTGTTTTCATTAATGTCGAGTTTCGTTTAAGATCGGTTATTCTATCAAAAGGGATTGTATGAGAGAAGCAATTCTCCACTCTGTCGACGAAGCCATCCGCGCAGTGAGTTGCTTACAAACGCCCGAAGCGCTCGATTTCATTGAGCGATCAGCTTCCATTTTAGCCGAGTGCTTTCGCAACGGAAATAAATTGCTCGTGTGCGGTAATGGTGGAAGTTTGTGCGATGCAATGCATTTTGCCGAAGAGCTCACCGGATTTTATCGGACGAAACGCCCCGCATTGCCCGCAATTTCTCTCGCAGATCCTGCCCATATCACATGCGTTGGCAACGATGTCGGCTATGAATATGTTTTCTCGCGCGGCATCGAAGCGCATGGAAAAAAAGGAGACGTGCTCGCCTTGCTCACAACAAGCGGAAATTCGCGCAACCTCGTCTCGGTTGTCGAGATAGCTAGAGCGCGGGGCCTCACGACCATTGCCTTTTTAGGCAAAAACGGCGGCAAACTCAAAGGCCAGGCCGATCTCGAGTGGGTTGTTTCTGGATTTCCCTGGTCGGACCGGATCCAAGAGGCTCACATGACAGCGATCCACATCATCATCGAACAAATGGAGCGGCAGCTCTTTGCTCATCACCCTTCTTACGCCGCGGCTGGCGCGCTGGTTTAACTATCTCCCGACTGGTTGGTTGTGGGGACTCGTGGCTTATCTGCGCAATCTTCTCTACGATCGAGGCTGGCTCCCTGTTTATCGCGTCGGTATTCCGGTGGTGAGCATCGGCAACCTCTCGGTTGGAGGTACGGGAAAAACGCCCCTCGTTATATTGTTCGCTCAGCAATTCAAACATCGAAAAGTAGCGATTCTCGCTCGTGGCTACCGAGCAGAAAACGGGCAGCTCAATGACGAGATGCGAGTCATTCAACGGCATGTCCCTGAGGCCTCTCTTTACCAAGATGGCGATCGGGTGGCGCTGGCAAGACAAGCCGAAGCCGATGGAGCCGAGCTTATCCTTCTCGACGATGGATTTCAGCATCGGCGACTCCATCGCGATTTCGATTGCGTGGTGGTCCGGCCCGAAGATTTTTCGGACCGTTACTTGCCTCAAGGGCTTCTTCGCGATTCGCCTAAGCAGCTCCGGCGGGCTCACGCCCTCTTTTCCTATGCTCCGGTGGCCCAAGCCATCCAGCTTGGCGTTCAACCCCTTGTCTCGGAGGACCTCCGGGGGAAGGCGGTCGGCCTCTTCTGCGGCATCGGCCACCCCGAACGATTCAAAAAAACAGTAGCAGGTTTAGGGGCTTTCGTCCTGGCTGAACTATACATAGGTGATCATGAGCCGATCGGGGAGAGGCGCCTCCGTTCCTTCTATGAAAAATGCAAGCCTCTAGGTATTAGATACTTGGTCTGTACAGAAAAGGACTGGGTCAAGCTCCCAGTGACTGAACTCCCCATCCTTTGCGTCTCGATCCAAGCCCGAGTCGTTGCTAATCTGGACGCATGGAAAAACCTCCTCCAGAAAATCGAAAAACGCTTATAATGATAGCCCTATGGAAAAAATTACTTTGCCCAAGCTGGGAGAGAGCATTGTCAGCGCGACGGTTGTCCAATGGTTTAAAAAAGTGGGCGATCGAATCGAACGGGACGAACCCCTCCTTGAGGTCTCTACCGATAAAGTGAACAGCGAAATTCCATCTCCTGTCGCTGGCATATTGCAAGAGATTTTGGCACACCCTTCCCAAGAACTGCAAGTAGGCGAGCCCCTTGCTACCATCGCTACGCAAGGCGCTGTAGCCGCTCCCGTTGCCTCGGTCGCTGCCCCTATCGCTGCAGCCCCTACCCAAGAAAACGAGACCTTCTTAACCCCCGCTGTTCTCCGCCTTCTCCAAGAGAGAAAGATCCCGCTCGCCGACCTCGATAAAATTCCCCGTTCAGGCCAGGGAGGCCGTCTCACCAAAAAAGACATCGAAGACTACCAGCCTGTTGCAGCGTGCCCCTACAAAACGCACACTCGTTCTGAAACCGAACGCGTACCGATGACGCCGCTTCGCAAGGCGATCGCTGAAAACATGGTCAAATCGTTTTACGAAGCGCCCCACGCCTCTCTCATCACCGAAGTCGATGTGACCTCTCTCGTGAAATTCATCGCAGAGAAAAAGCAATCTTTCCTACAAGAGCATGGCGTGAAACTGACCATCACCGCCTTCGTCGCCCGTGCCATGACTCGCGCGCTCCAAGCTTACCCACTGATCAATTCCTCACTCGAAAAAGACACCATCCTCATGAAGCGCTTCGTCAACCTTGGCGTCGCCGTCAGCGTCGATCAAGGCGTCATGGTCCCTGTCATCCGCAACTGCCAAGCCCTTTCTCTTTCCGACATCTCTAAACAGATCGCCGATCTCGCCGATAAAGCGCGCACCCACCATCTCTCTCCGCAAGACGTGCAAGAAGGCTCCATTACAATGACCAATTTCGGCATGACGGGCACTCTCATTGGCGTGCCGATCATCCGCTATCCAGAAGTGGCCATTGTCGGCCTTGGCGCAATCACCAAAAAAGTGGCCGCCATGCCCGACGATTCCATCGCCATTCGCTCCGTCATGATGGTCTCTCTCACCTTTGACCATCGCGTTCTCGACGGTCTCTACGGCTGCGGCTTCCTCAAAGAACTCAAGAAGCATCTCGAAGAAGACATCGCTCTTTCTTAAAAAATTCATAGACGTAAATTTTTCAAGAGCTGTAAGATCTCATCTCTTCTTATAGGAGAAGTAATTTCCATGACTCAAACGATTGAATTCAACAGCCGAAATGTAAACGTAGACCTCCAACAAGTTCTGGACTTTGCAAATGTTCAAGAAGATAAGTTGGTTCGCAACCTGCCGAGAACATTTTACGTACCTCCAGAAAAATTAAGAAATCAAATCACTTCGCTTCCCGAAACAGTAGAATTGTTGCAACAAGCAAAAGACAAAGGTTGTCAGGGCTTTTTCATCAAAAATTTCTTGACTTCCGAATAGCGAATGCTGTCTAATTGTCAAATTTCATTTTGACTATCAGTAAGATGTGACCAATTTTAGCAGTGCATGTGATAATGAATGGGTAGACGATTCCGCAAGGGCGATTTCG
>JAGWKU010000099.1 GCA_028873375.1 Verrucomicrobiota bacterium | reverse complement strand
CTCTAGATCGAGTTTGGTTCGCCAGGTGGTTAAATCAGAGGAGGGAACTTCACGCGGCTCCCATTCGGAGGCGAGAAGAGCGAGCTTGGGAAATCGCTCCATCATACGTTCTCTCCATAGCGGAAATTCCACTGACCGTTCTCCAAGTACTCAATCTCTTCGATCAATGTCCCCTCATCGCGAAAGCGTTGATGCACTCCAACAGGACTTCCCTCTTCGTACATTCCCCGATCGACCAAGACGCCTGCTTCATTCCACATCTCATCGAGTCCATGCCGTTTGCCCTGAACAAACGAAAGGCGTCGCTTCCGTTGCCCATTCGGCCAAAAGAGGATGGTCTCTCCGTCGCGCACATCGTCTCGATACATCTCGACTGTGCGAAGGCTCCCATCTGGATAAAACGCCTCACGCACATCCATTAAATGCTCTGCGATCACCTGCTCGAAAAAAAGAGATTTTTGAACCTCTTCATCAAATGGAATTTCGGTCTGTCGTTCGAAGAGCGGTTTCCAAATCTGCCACAGAGGATCGAGCAAAAGCTCTTTTACCAACCTCTCGCCCTGTTCCAAGCTGTGACGCCACTCGGCCAGTTTCTCTTCGCGCAAAGAAATGCGAGGTGCGTCCGCCCACGGAGTTGGAATCGACCGTTGCGGCCATTGCAGCGAGTCTAAAGCGACGGGAGAAAAGATGGGCAACCCGCTCGTGGTCGCGTTCAAAAAGGAAATTTCCGGATGTTTGGCGGCAAATTCTTCCATCCATTGAGCAGCCAAGAGCCAATCTCGCTGCGTCGAGACGACGTTTCCCTCTCGATTTCTCGCTTCGACGAGAGGAATCTTTTCCCCTTCTTTGTGAGCATATTTGCGCCCATCTCGATAGCAAAAATCCATCCCGATCAAGACAATCGGGTTGCAGCCCAAGAAGGCGGCGATCGCTACAGCTCCATTGCCCACCGTCCATCCCGTGTCAAACAAAGCCTCTTGTTCCATAAGCCAAGGTTCCACCGGGAAATGAGAATCGGATAAATAAAGAAGTTCTCCTGTCACCCCGCGCAAACTCTCAGGATGGACGCGCCCTTGCAAGCAGAGAGGAACATCGAAATACTTGGTCCTTCGCAAAGGGACATGCCGATCGACCGCGACTGCGAGTGAAGGTCTCGTCTCCATCGCCTCTAGAGCAGTGCCGGCGGCGATGAGGAGAGCTTTGTTTTGGAATTTCTCGAGCAAAGAACCGTTGTCTCGAAGCGAAGGACCAGCGCCTACAACAATGGCCGGCACATCCTTCATCGCTCCTTTGAGCGACAGTAGAGAACGGAGCTTTCTTCGCCCATTTCGACGCACATGCGCCACAATGCCGATGCCAAAATCGGCGACATCGACCAGGCGGAGTTCATCGGCCAGCTCTTTTGCTTTTAAGATCTCATTCCATTCCATAGTTTGTCGAATGAATAGCCATTCAAAAACTCTTTTTTTGCCGCGCTTAGCGGCCTCCTGCTCCGTACAAAAAAGATCCCCCGGAACTTTTTTGTGCTTCTGCAGCTCGGTGTTCTCGGTGGTGCAAGTTTGGACGCGTTTCGCGGCCTTGGATTTTACATGCTAAGCTTGTTCCTCATTGTTGCCAGGCCAAAAAGCGGAGGAGGAGTTGCTGGTAAGGGGGTAAAAATCCAGCGGTTTTCACTTCGCCGCCCTCTTTCCAGAACGTTCGGATGCCCCCTGCGTGAGCCAAGCAGAGAAAGGGGGCTGCGAGTTTTGCATTGTAGCCAACCGCTTGTTGAAAGGTCGTTTCATCGACGAAATCGGCCTTGCATTCGATCAGCACGAGGGGTTTGAGGGTATCTTGGTACTTGGCAAAGGCGACGATGTCGGCTCTTCGCGCTGAGCTCTTCAGCTTTTTCTCTACGGCGATCAGCGCCTTAGGAAACGCCAGCGGCCCCAACATCTGCGAAAGCAACGCCTGTCTCACTCTTTCTTCTGGCGTATCGGCGACATTGAGGCAGCGAACGGGGTCGTACAGCATTATTGAATCTGTACGAGGCCGTAATTATCGTCTTTCCGCCGATAGATCACTTTGAGTTTTTGATCTTCTTCTCCACGGAAAATTAAAAAGGGCTCCTCAGAGATTTCCATTTTGATCAGTGCTTCGTCTTGCGTCAGCGTCTTGAGCTTCATCGTCTCTTTAGCCACCACTTGGTGAAGTTCAAGGCGCTCTTGCTCTTTCCGGACTGTCTCCGCTTCAATGTCATCGTTGATCGCCTTCAAATCGTCTTGCAGCGGCTGAATCACATTGACGTGCATATCAACGGTCGTCAAATCTTTGAACCGTTTCGATTGCAGCTTCGACTTGTACTTGCGGATGAGTTTCAACAATCGATCCATGCACTTATCAATCGCTGAGTACATGTTATCGGTACTTGCACTCACCTTGATATGGAAGTGGATAAAGTTCATCAGGACCGAGCACGATTGCTCGAGTTTTTGCGAGTCGACCGTTACGATCACATCGATGATTTGGTCAGTAATCCGCTCCACCTTATTCAATTTTTCCAATACATAATTGCGAATTGCGTCGGTGATTTGGACGTGTTTGCCGATGACCGAAAGATTGTATTTGTGATCACCTGGAGAGAGAATTGGTTTGCTCATAGGGTTCCTTCATTGAGTCGCTATCATACCAAGATCCCTCTCACTCTCACAAGTATTTTTAGACTTTCTTCTCTCGATTCGATATCGTCGAAGCACCATGCAAGAGCGAACCATCGGTCTTCTTCTCCAATCGTTTCCCTATTTGAGCTCTCACCGCATTCTCAAAGTCTTAACACCAGACGCTGGGCTCCTCACCTTCATGGCTCTCTTCGCCGCTTCGAAAAGAGCCGCCCTCACCACTCCCTTCCTCCTCGCTGAATGGGTCTATGCGAAGAGCAAAAAAGAGATCTTAACGGTGACCGACGCTTCCCTCCTCGATCCGCTCTCCGACCTCAAAAAAGATTTCGCTTATCTCTCAGCCGCAGGACGAATCGCCCAAGACCTCCTCCGAACTCAGCTCCCCGGCAAACCAGCCCAGGCTCCCTTTGAACTCGCCCTCGCCTGCCTGCGCAAGGTGAGTTACTTTCCCAATCCTTCCATCCTCCCCATTCTTTTTCGCCTCCGTCTCCTCTCTCTCGAAGGTCTTCTCCCGCTGAATATCCCTGTCTCGCCTACAGAAAAGCCGCTGCTCGAACAACTGCTCCACTGCAAATCATTCGCTCAACTCGCTACGCTGCCGCGTGACGAACTGCTCTTTCAAAAAATAAATAATTTATTTGAAAATTCTTGGTAGGACCGATTTGACAGGATGCACCGAAAGGGACTCGAACCCCTAGCCCCTTGGTCCGAAGCCAAGTGCTCTATCCGTTGAGCTATCGGTGCGGAATGCGAAAGGGGGGACTCGAACCCCCACGAGAGTGAACCCGCTACCACCTCAAGGTAGTGCGTCTGCCAGTTCCGCCACTTTCGCAAAAGATAAGTTAAGACTATAGTCTTTGATTACACTTCTATTCAAGGAAAAAGGAATTCTCGACTGAGAGACCAGCCTCAGTTTTACCAAATTCCTTGAGCCATCCCTCTCCAGTTAATGGCTTGCCGGTGACATGAGCGACCAGCTCATTCCATGGCATCCGATTGCCGGGTCGAAACAGCTTTTCTCTCAAAAATTTCCCCACTTTTGGAGAAGTCAGAGCCGTGGCCCCACACTCTTTCTCCAGTGTTTCTTGGATCGACGAAGCAAACATTTCGCCGAGCAAATAGGAAAAATAATAGACGGGAGCCAATCCTAAATGGTACTTACACGCCCAATCAAACGCCTTTTCCCGCCCCTTTGGCGAAGTAATTTTTTGACATTTCTCGACCAAATTCCACCACAACTTATTTAAGTCTTGCTTTGGCTTCCGATAGAGCTCGCTCTCAAACGCCGTCATGACTAGAACCCATCGGCTAAAAATCAATTGCCGCCGCTTCAAGCTGTGATCGGCCTTCTTTAAAAAAGGTTCCTTCTTCGTTCCCACTAAACCCTTGAGAGCCTCTTGTCGGTAAGCCTGTCTTCCCGCGATCAACGCCATCGCCTCGGTCGGAATCATGTGAGGAGGTTCGCGCAAAAGCCAGGGCAACTCCGAGTCAAATCCCAATTCGTAAATCGCGTGTCCTAACTCGTGTAGCACCGTTTCCAGCCACTTGATCGAAGGCTTCACATTATTCAACGTCCGAACATCCCCTTCTCGGTCGATGTGTACGCAAAATGCATGCTGGTTTTTTCCCGGCCGCTCGTGCATGTCGCTTCTCTGCAACACGGGCTCCACGTCAATCCCCATCCGATGATAAAACGACGTGCTCGCCTTCTCGATATCAACTCCATCGACCAATTGGTCCAACTCCGACGAATCGAGCGGATCTTCTTGGCAAAACGGATCACTCCATGCCCATGGGCCCAGTTCCTTCACTCCAAACTTCTTCTGCAAGGCCGTGTTGATCTCTTTCAGCACTTCCTTATAAGCCTCATCCGATTTCTTCCCCACATCATTCAATGTCTTTAGGAGCCAATCGGCATCGACCTCTTGCAAATCGAGCTGCATCTGAAAATAATCTTCGTATCCCAAACTGCGGGCTGCCTTATTGCGCAATCTCACCAATTCCAAAATCTGCGGCGCTAGCAACTTTCCAATCTCTTTCGATGCCTCCCACGCCTTCTTTCTCTTCGAGACATCCGTTTCCTTCTTCAGCACTTCGCGTAGATCGTTTTCAGAGGCCTTTTTTCCATCCAAGGCAGGGCGAAAGGACGCATATGTCCGAGCTAACTGCGCCTCTTTCTGCGCAATCTCTTCGACCAACTCTTTTGAAATTTGATTTTGCTTAAACGCCCGGAGGAGCACGTTGAGCTGCCGCTTCAGCAGAGGGTCTTTGAGCTTTTTATCTCGATCCCAGGTCAATAACTGCTCATAGGTCTTTGAATCGTTGAATAAGAGCCTCACTTCGGCATCCAATTGCCCCTTTAAATCGGCGGCATCGGGCGAGCCAGTCGTCTCCAAAATCCACATCGCCTGGTTCAATTGCTTCGACTTTCTCGCCACGAGGGGAACAAATTCTTGCAAGAACTTCTGGAATGGATGGACCGACATATTTACAATGACTCCTGATGAAGCGTTGTTTTATTTTCCTGATCGACTTTTATCAAGCGGCTATTAGCCCTTTTTTTGGGCACTGTTGCCGCTTTACGCCGACCTGCTCGGAGTATGCCAAACAAGCGATCTTTCAGCACGGAGTTTTTCTAGGGAGCTACAAAGCTCTTCGCCGCCTCCTCCGCTGCCACCCTTTCCACCCCGGTGGCTCCGACCCCGTTCATTGAAGGAATACAAAAAAATCTTTGAAAAAGATTTATTATATGTTTAACATTTTTACCTATGTTGTGCCGTCTACTGATCTTCCTCTTCGCCTTCTGCCTCGTCGCAGAAGAACCTTCCAAAAAAGTGGTGTGCGTCACTATACCGAAAGCTGGGACCCATTTGTTGAAAAAGGTCATTCAGCAGATCGCCGGGAAAAGACCCCCTTGGCTCATCTTTGAAGAGAAATTTCTCTCTTCGAATGAAAATATCTATATCGCTCACCTCTTTCCCGCTATAAACTCTCTCCGAACATTTAGGCCAGATCGAGTGACCAAAATTCTCCTCATTCGCGACCCGCGTGATATCCTCATCTCGTTTGCTCACCACCTCGTCAATAAAAAATGGCCCTTCCGCCTGGATAAAATGAATTACGATGCAAAAGCACTCAAAGCTCTTTCGTGGGATGACAAACTCAAAACAGCCATGCTTTTCCCGCCCAACACTCCTCAAGATAGTTTTCCTTGCGTGAAAGAATGGCTCCAGGACCCCAACATCATTGTCATTCGATTTGAAGATTTGATCGGCCCTAGAGGAGGTGGCAGCCTAGAAGCTCAACGCCGCATCTACCTTACCCTTGCGACTCATTTGGGATA
>JAGWKU010000098.1 GCA_028873375.1 Verrucomicrobiota bacterium | reverse complement strand
CACCCTCTACAGACCAAAAAGGCAAGAATGATGTCCCCAAGAAAAAAGGTGGGGCAAAGCCTGGTCATCCTGGACATTTTCGCCCTCTGTTCTCAGCAGCTCAAGTTGATGCCTTTGTCAACCTACGAGCAGAAAATTGTCCATCCTGTGGAGAAGCAGTCCAACCATCAGGCGACCCACCATCGATTCACCAACAGGTGGAAATAGCCCCTAAGCCATACATCGTCACTCAATACAACAGAGAAAGCTTCTACTGCCCCTGCTGCAGGAAATATGGAGCAGCCCCACTTCCCAGCCACGTTGGCCCGTCAGCATTTGGAACACGACTATCCGCCTTTATGGGGTTCCTGACTGGTACATGTCGGCTAAGCCGTCGGATTGCATTAAGCATCCTGCAAGAAGGACTCGACCTTCGAGCAGCAGTTGGAACCCAGAGCAATATAGAAAATCGTATGTCAGCCGCTCTCAAGCCATCGTACGAAGAGATCGAAAAGCAGGTGCATGGTAGCAACGAAACAAAACATGTTGATGAAACGGGTTGGAAACGCTGGGGAAAACGAGCGTTTGTGTGGATTATGTCCACTGCATCCGGGGCCGTGTACAAGATCCAGGAAGGAAGAGGAGCTGAATGCAGAGACGCCCTATTAGGCACTACTGCCACAAAACGTGTAGCCTTCGTCACTGATAGATTAGCAATTTATCGCTTCCAGGGGCCACATCAGTTCTGTCTTGCTCATCTCAAGCGGGACATAAAGCGTTTTGCCGAACGAGCAGGTCTCGATGGAGAGTGGGGCCAAGTGATGTTAGCGCACCTCAAAACGATCTTCGCACTCTGGCGAGACTACCGGGAAAAACTTCGATCCCGACGTTCATTTAGACGCAAAAGCAAGCGATACCGAGATGATTTTGAATATGGGCTACTGGTTGCATCTACAAAGGGTAGACACAGCCCCTCCCTCAAACGGTTCGCCCGAGCTCTCTTGCGCAGGGCAGAAAGTCTATGGGTTTTTGCCACTCGAGATGGCGTAGAGCCAACGAACAATCAGGCTGAAAGGGATCTGAGAGGGATCGTGATTACCCGTAGAATTAGCTACGGTTCCAAAAGCGAACGTGGCGATCGATTTATCGAGAGAATCAACAGTGTTGTAACTACCCTGAAGCGTCAGGGGAAGAAGTGCTTAGATTATCTTGAGGAAGCCTTGGGCGCCTGGAAGACAGGCTCATCAGCCCCCACCATTTTTAGTCAGCCCTGCTATACCCCCTGAACAAATACCTTTTTGGTGTAGTTTATTTTGCGGATAATTGGCAAGATAGACAGCTCCTAATCTGTTTTTTAGAGGATAAAACATGACTTTACTCAATGAGATTCAAGTAGAAGGCCAAAATGAGAATTTTATTCAAGAAAACATGAATCATTGGATTCAAGCGTCTAGAGAAAACAATTGGATTTTCGAATCAGCATGGATCGGGAAGGATAACACGAGGCATTTTCGGGCGTTCAATGTCAACGTATTGAATAGCTGCGATGTTGACATTGGCATTGTGATTCGACAGGAAAGAGAAACTGAGAAGCCTAAGATTACAATCATTTATGCCGATAGAATAGTTCATACACATTATTTAGAAACTCAGATTCAGAATGAGGCCGAGCGAGTTGTTCGTGTAGCTCGAGAATTTATTTAAGTTTCTGGAAAACTAATTGATATCTCGATCTCCTACTATACCGGGAGTGGTTCAAGAATCGGGAGATGGCAAGGAGGCTCCCGCGGAATGCCCCTCTGGAGCGAGCGACCATTGCGTCTCGCAAGGCGCGAGTGAAGAGCGGCATTCCACGGGCAAAGCCGACAACGCCAGCTCTCGGTTCTTGAATCACGAGCGGTATAGATAAAAAGTTGGCCGCAAAGCGGTAACGCGGCAGCGCCGCGCAATATTCTTATCGTTAAATCGTCCTTGCTGCTCGACACACAATTCCGAATTTATTTGAGTTTGAGGACGAGGCCGTCGTGGGCCCATTCGACCGTGCAGGGAGAACCCGTTTCTTTCAGGAGTTCTTTTGTCGCCAGATGCATTTTGTGGAGATCTTTGTCGCTGTGGTCGGGATCGTGGTGGGTGACGATCCATTGGGGAGTTTTGGTTTGGAGGAGGAGAGCGACGGCGTTGCGGTAGGAGGAGTGTCCCCAGCCGGCTCGTTTGACGTATTCTTCGGGAGTGTACTGGGCTTCGTGGACGAGCAGGTCGCAGTCGCTGAGGAATTGGATGAGGCTGACGTGGGGTTCTAGGATGTCGGGAGGGACGTTATCGAGGGGACCGTGATAGTGCTGGAGCATTTCGTTGTCGGTGACGTAGCCGATGGTTTGGTGAGGAGTGGTGATTTTGAAGCAATAGGTCGTGCTGGGGTGGCAGGCGAGGTGGAATTCGATCTTGAGATCGCCAAACGTGACCGGCATGTTGGGATGGGCAGTGTGAAAGTCAATGCGGGCTTGCCCTTGAATTTGGCTGAGACGGACGGGGAAGAATTCGGGAGAGAGAAGATCGTCGAAGAGATCTTTGCAAGGGCGACCGGGGCTGGGGGGCGTCCAAATGTGGATTTGAGCATCGCTATGGTAGATGGGAGCGAAAAAGGGAAAACCGATCAGGTGATCCCAGTGGGTGTGGCCGATGAAGAGATGAATTTCGTCGACTGTTTCGTGGAGGAGCTGCTTGCCAAGCATATGGATACCGGTGCCCGCGTCGATGATGACACGGCTGTTGTGGTAGTTGATTTCGAGACAGGGCGTGTTGCCGCCGAAGTGAACGTATTCGTGGCCGCTGACTGAGCAAGAACCTCGAGTTCCCCAAAACTTGATAAAGTTATGCATCGCTATCCTTTTCTTCTTCATCTAGAAAATCAGGGGCAGGACCGGAAGAAGAAGAGAGAACGCGACGTGGGCGAGCTCCTTCTTGTGGGCCGATGATGCCGTTGGCTTCGAGTTCGTCCATCAGGCTCGCAGCGCGAGCGTAGCCGATTTTTAGTTTGCGCTGTAGGAAGGTGGTTGAGGCGCTTTTCGAAGAGACGACGATGGTGAGAGCTTGGTCGTAGAGAGGGTCATTTCCTTTGGGCTCGCTTTCTTCAGGGCCGAGATCGAGAGCTCGGAAGGAGTCGAAGGAGGGGAGGAGGTAATTGGGAGGACTTTGTTGGCAAATGTGGCCCACGACCAGGTTGATTTCGTCATCGCTGATGTAGGCGCCTTGGGCGCGCATGAGCTGGGAGGAGCCGGGTGGGAGGAAAAGAAGGTCGCCATTGCCGAGGAGGCTCTCCGCACCAATTTCATCGAGGATGATCTGCGAGTTGACTCGGCTCGCCACCTTGAATGAGATGCGAGTGGGGATGTTGGCTTTGATGATGCCGGTGATCACTTCGCGCGAGGGGCGCTGGGTTGCGAGGATGAGGTGGATGCCGACGGCACGGGCCATTTGGGCGATGCGGGCAATGGGTGTTTCAATATCGGCGCTCGACACCATCATGAGATCTGCAAATTCGTCGACGATCGCAACGACGAGAGGCATGTGCTCGGGGATCGGGACGTTGAGAGACGCTTCAAAGTCGGAATTGATTTTTCGGTTGTTGAAGGCAGTGATATTGCGTAGGCCGAGTTGCTTGAGAATTTCGTAGCGCACCTGCATCTCTTTGACGAGCCATTGGAGAGCGGCATAAGCGCCATGAGGTTCGGTAATCACAGGGGCAATCATATGGGGCAAGCGGGAATACTGGGTAAGCTCGACTTTTTTCGGATCGACCATGAGAAGCTTGATCTCGTCAGGGCGTGCATTGAGGAGAATCGACATGACGATTGTGTTAATGCAGACCGATTTGCCAGAGCCAGTGGCACCCGCGATGAGGCAGTGAGGCATTTTCGCAAGGTCGGTGAAGACGCATTCGCCGTTGACCGCTTTGCCGAGGAGGATCGGAATTTGGAGTTTGCGGCCCTTTTGTTGATATTGGAGGAGGAGCTCTTTGAAATTGACCTCTTGCGGATGAATGGCGGGCACTTCGACGCCGACCGCTGCCTTGCCGGGGATGGGGGCGACAATTCGGATCGATTTGGCCTGCATGTTGAGGGCAATGTCGTTTTCGAGCGCTTTGATCTTTTGCACTTTCACGCCAATCGAGGGGTGCACTTCAAATGAGGTGATGGTGGGGCCGCTGTTGATCTCTCCCACTTTTGCTTCGATGCCGAAGCTCCGGAGCGTCTCTTCCAATACCGCGGCTTGTTGCATGAGGTCTTTTTTCAGTGTGGAAGAGTCGCTTTTTTGTGTTGGATTCGAAAGGAGATTCGGCGAGGGGACTTTATAGGAGGAGTCTGATTTAAGGATCAAGCTCTTCGTCGGGACGGGGATGATCTCTTTGGGCGGGCGAGGAGCCGTATTGATGATTGGAGCGGTGGGCATCTCTTTTTTTGGAGCTTCTTTTTTTGGCGTCTCAAGGATCTTCACGATTTTTTTCTGAGGCTTTTCCATCGGGGGTAAATTGATTTTCGGCACCGAGGGGAGACCTGAGTATTGTTTGGGGGGAGGAGCTGGTTTTTGCATGGCTCGCTTGATGAGAATGACGGTCCACTTTGCAATGGAGCCGATCGTCTTGAAAAAGGCGAGAACGCGGACGCGGGTGAGGAGAAGGAACGAGACGATGCTCAACGTGCAAAAGATGAGCGAATTGCCGATCGGGCTCAAGATCTTTTGCAAATTGAGGATTGGTAAATCGGCGTAGAGGTAATAGAAAGGCGCGCCGCCTAAGTTGAAGCGGACGATGGTGTGGGGATAGGGATGGTAGAGGACGGCCGTTTCACTGATGATCCGCTCATTGATAGAGGCGATTTTCTCGGGAAAGCTCTCGGCAAAGACGTTGAGGAGCATGCAGGTTGAACAGAGGAGGATTAAAAAGTAGAGGTGGTCGTACTCGACGAAGAGAAGTTTTTGTTTTTTGAGGAGCCGGGTACCGAGCCAAAAGAGGTAGAGGGGAATGAGATAAGCGCCGACGCCAAAGATGTATTCGCTGCCAAGGGCAGCCAAGTAGCCCAAAAGCCCAAGCCAGTTGTCGTGTGGATGCATAAAGCGGAAGCTGCTGAGCGAAACGAGGCCGAGTACGCCGAGCGCCAGGAGGAAAAACCCCTTCGCATCGGGATTGAGAGGAGGCTTTTTTTCCTTTTTCTTACGCATGCCACACCCACAGCATCAAGAATCCCATGGCGCAGCAATACCAAGCAAATGGTTTTACGAAGCCTTTTTCATACACCCAAAAGACAAAACGGACCGCCACGAGACCTACACCAAAAGCGGCGAGAAATCCGACGAGTCCTGCGCTCCATGAAAACGAATTTGCCTCTTTGAGCAGTCGATAGCTTTCCAGAACTTCTCCTCCTAAAATGGTGGGCACGGCGAGCAAGAAGGAAAACCGAGCCCCCTCGACCCAACTCCAGCCGCAAAATTTCGCTGTAGCAATGGTCGAACCGCTACGCGAGAGACCCGGCAAAAGGGCCAATGCCTGCATCCCGCCAATACATACCACAGAACGCCATTTCCTCTCACTTGTTGTCCGTTCTTGGGCTTTGGAGGCGAGGAAGAGGAGAGCGGAAGTGCCTAGCAAGAAATAACCTGTGAATGAAGGAGCTGAGAGGAGGACTCGAAGGGGTTTGAGGAAAAAATAGGCGGGGACGAGGGGAGCCAGTGCCAATGAAAAAAGGGCGATTTTTCGGGGGCTTCGGAGAACTTCCCACACCTCTCGGCGGAGGAACCAGACCAGTGCGAGCCATGTCCCTGCATGGCAGAGGAGGTCAAAATAGAGCCACTGGTCTCCTTCAGGCAAACCCATTAAAAAGCGGGTCAGTTTGAGGTGAGCAGAGGAACTGATAGGAAAAAATTCAGTGAGACCTTGAATGATGCCGAGGAGGAGAGCTTGGAATAGGGTCAGGGGGAACCTCACTAGACAAAGTGGGCGATCGACGGGGCTCGAACCCGCGACATTTGGATCCACAATCCAACGCTCTAACCAGCTGAGCTACGACCGCCATATAT
>JAGWKU010000097.1 GCA_028873375.1 Verrucomicrobiota bacterium | reverse complement strand
AAAGAGCCATGATCGATCATTTTCTGGACGCCCCAGCAGGCCATGTAGCCGACGCCAATGGCGACGGCGGCTCCGATGGCAAAGGGACAGACGGCGCCTCCGATGGCCCAGGTGAAGAGGGGGATGGCAAAGGTACCGTCGGGATCGAGAAGATTCAGGGGGTTATTGAGCGCGTAGGCGTATAGGTTGGTCCCGTTGACAAATCCTGCAGGATCGAGGGTTAGCCAGCGGGCAAGGAGGGGATCGTAGTAGCGCTGGCCGAAGTAGTAGAGGCCGAGCTCGGAATCGTATCGTTTGGCGGAATAGCGCCAGGGATTGGAGGAGAGGGCGTAGGTGAGGGGTTCGCCAAAGGTCGAGGAAATGATAGGGGCCGGGGTAGGTTCCGGAGAAGGATAAATTCTTGCTCCGATGGGAAAGTGTCTATTCTTGCCAAAAGGGGTTGTAAAGATCAGCAATAGTTTCCCACCAGATTTTTTTAGCTTCAATTTCATACTTGAAAAAATCCGTTTCTTCATAGACGTTGGGAGTGTGGTTTACCCAGCTCAACACTAAAGTGAGTTTGTTTTCTTTAATGTCAAATGAGTGTATAATTCCTTCATCATATTTCTTTGTGATTGTTTCTAAATTTTCTTTATTGTTTATTTTTATACTTTCAACCTCTTCAAGGTGTAGTTTTCCCTTAATAGTATGATGGTTGGATAAAACAATATCGTCATTCAATTCATCATCAGAAATTTGCGCACTTTCCATAGATATTTCTAGCCTGTTATTTCTATGCTGTACGTCAATGATATATCCATCATGAAAATCATGATTAGAGATGTTCATTTATCCCACCATTTGTTTTCAGGATTATAAAGATGAGACGGATCACTTCCTCTCGGAACAATATTACCCTTCCCATCAAGATAGTGATAATCGCCTTCTGAGCTAGGTTTTAAATGGTGGTGATGGTCGTATTTTCCATGACCTGGTTTTGCGGGGTCTCCTTTATCAAAGCGAATCTTTTCTCCCGTTTTGGTGTTTTCAAATTCTCGATGATCGTTTTCTTTTTGGCCAGGGCGGGTGGTTTCCTTCCACTCTGGATCTTTTTCCAAAATTTCAGGATACTTCGGATTTGGATCTACACTTCCTTCTTTTTTTCGATCCAAGAAAGTGAAGTCATAGCCGGTTGATGAGATGTAGGGGCCGGGGTAGTTTCCGGAAAAAGTTCCTGGTTGTGTCTGGATCATCGATCCTGCAAGTCCTCCAATGACTCCAGTGGTTAATGTATAGGCAGGAGAGTCCTTTTGTAAAGAGCCTTGATCGATCATTTTCTGGACGCCCCAGCAGGCCATGTAGCCGACGCCAATGGCGACAGCGGCTCCGATGGCAAAGGGACAGACGGCGCCTCCGATGGCCCAGGTGAAGAGGGGGATGGCAAAGGTACCGTCGGGATCGAGGAGGTTCAGAGGGTTATTGAGGGCGTAGGCGTATAGGTTGGTCCCATTGACAAATCCTGCGGGATCGAGGGTTAGCCAGCGGGCTAGGAGGGGGTCGTAGTAGCGCTGGCCGAAGTAGTAGAGGCCGAGCTCGGAGTCGTATCGTTTGGCGGAATAGCGCCAGGGATTGGAGGAAAGGGCATGGGTGAGAGGTTCTCCAAAGGCTGTGTAATCATAGGCGTCAGCTATTTGTTCGGTAGTGAGGGCCACTAAGCGGCGAATGTTGCCCCGGTAGTCGAGGAGGGGGATGAATGCGTTGGATTCGAGCTCGATTGCGATGGGGTGAGAGAGGCCGGGTACTTTCAGGTCTTTGAGAGTGTGATTGGGATGGAAGGAGGCGAGTTCGGCGGCGGCGTGATAGAGATATAACTCGGTTAGATTTTTGGATGTTTTGGAGAGGCGTCGGTTGAGGGCGTCGTATTGGAAGAGGATGTGCTCTTCGGTAGTTTCCGCTGTGGTGAGGCGGTTCAGCGCATCGTAGGTATAGGTCCATTCGCCATTTTGGATGATATTTCCTCTCCAGTCGTAATGGATTTGGGGGGTGTTGATTTCATCGAGGAGGTTGTAGGCTGTGGTTTCGTCATTTTTTTGGGTTCGGTTGCGATGGAGGTCGTAAGAGTAGGTGCAGGTACTTTCTGATTTTAGCTGGTCGAGGTCGTCGTAGGTATAGCTTCCTTCACCGGAGATGGATCGAATACGGCCGTTGGGCTCGTAGTTGATGGATTGGGCAAAGAAGGGGCTTTGAAGGGAGGCAAGTCTTCCTGTTGGTTCGTAGTTACGCTCGATGGTTCCGAGTTCACCGAGGAGCTGTTCTTGGGTTGGATGGCCGGATAAATCGTAACTTTCGTAGAGATGGGTGTAGAGCGGCGTATGGGTGCGAGAAAAGCGGGTTACGGCTTTAAGATAGAGCGAGTCGTAGGTGTATACAATCGAGCTATGGTCGTCAAAAGTGATGGTTTCTAAGCGGCCTACATCGTCGTAGGTCTTGGATAAACTCAATCGGCCGTCGATGGTTTCTTGGAGGATATTCCCGAAGGGATCGATCTCTCGTTGGACTGTGTGGTCAGAGTCTTTGGCAAAGCGAAGATCATTGTTTAGATCGTGGGTGAAAGTCTGTTTGATCGTACCGTCGGAAGAGGTAAGCGTTAGGGGCATGCCGAAGGGGGTATACGTATATTTTAAGACAACGCCATCGGACAGGGTTTTGGTATCGATTTGGCCTGTTGGAATGTAACGGTAGGCGGTGGTCCGAGTGTCAGGAGTATCGGCGCCCCGGGTTAGGGTTCTTACTCGATTACGAGAGTCGTAGGAGTAGCGGGTGAGGGTTTTTTCTTCTTGGATTTGGAGGAGACTACCTGCGGGGTCATAGACTTTGGTTTCCAGATGGTCTGATCCAATTTGTTTGAGAATTTCGCGGTCGTAAGGATCGTATTGAACGACTGTAGAGATGCCATTGGGGTCGGTGGTTGTTTTCGTGAGGATTTTTTGTTCGTCGTACGAAAGGGTTGTAGCGTAGCCAAGGGCATCTGTGTGCTCGACGAGGCGGCCAAAGGCATCGAAGTCAAAGGTTTCAGTGGCAGCTTGATTGTTTGGATAGGTCGTTTTTTTATTCTGGTTGCCGTCGCTATCAAATGCGTACTCTTCCCGCCAAAGAACTTGGCCTAGAGGGTTGGTTTTGCGCTTTTGGTAGATACGGCCGAGGTGATCTCGTTCGTACAACACAGAATAGAGGTCAGAGTAATTGATGGAGGAGAGTCTTCCTAAACTGTCGTAGCCAAAGGTCGTTGTGCGGCCAGCGCGTGCTTCAGAAGTTTTTCTTCCCGCTCCGTCATAGGAATAAGTGGTTAAGTGCTTTTCTTTGTCGGTATGGATTTGGAGTTGGAACGTGCTGTAGGTAAATGACTCGTGGGCGAGGGGCTTGCCTTCGGCGAGGTATTCTTTCTTCAGAGGTCGATCGAAAATGTCCCGCTCTGTTTGGATCGTCAGGCCAATGGGGTTGGTATGGGATGCTAAGGCGCCTTTTTTGTCGTAGAGAAAGGTTTCCTTCGAATGGTCGGCATAGATGATTTCTACGGGAGATCCGTAGGCGTTATAACGATAGGTGGTAGTGTTTTGATCGGCGTCGGTGGAGGAGAGTTTTCTACCAAATGGGTCATAGGAGGACTTCGCAATGACACGAACCATTCCTTGGTCTAAAGAGGCGATTTTGGGGCCTTCTGTAGTCACTATTTTCCCCGTGATTGGATCGGGAAGATAGGTCGTTACGTTGCCAAGGAAATCTGTTTTTTTAATGCATCGATCAAAAGAGTCGTAATCGTAGAGAGTTTTATGTGTCACTCCATCATCGGCAATTTCTTCTACTTTTCGAAGACGGCCCTGTGTGTCGTAGGTGTTCTTTGTCTCTAAGCGATGAGAGAAGTTTAAGAGGCGTTTAGGGCGACCCTTGGCGTCATAGTCACTTTTGTTTTTTTGCCCGATGGGATTTGTTTCTGAGAGAATGTTCCCTTGTTCATCGAATTCGCGAGAAATCGTGTAGGCGCGCTGGCCCTTTGCACCGTAGATCGTTTCCTCAGAAACATTTCCCCGTTTGTCGTAACCGAGGTGGGTTTTCTGGAGGAGCACTTCTTGAGCGCCATTCCAGTAGAGTTTTTCGACCCACTCAGGCAGGTGGAGGAAAGGAGCTTCCTGTCTCAGATGATAGAGAGTGATGGTTCTTTGGGTGACGTCAGCTAGCGCCTCTTTGTCTTCCGCAGAGCCGTCATCGACGATGTGAGCAATGAGATTGTGACAGTCGTCATAATCCCAAAATTCACGGAGGACCATTTTGTCTTTGTCGAGGGTGTACTTGGCTAGTGGCAGGTTGGTCCCCGCGAGGTAATTCCAAAGAGTAGCCTTGCCTTCCTCTTCTTCCCTCAAGAGTCGATGGAACCCATCATCCGAGTACTTCCTGTGAATCGTCTTTGTCTGTTTTGTCCCGTCTCCTGTTAAGTCTCCGGTGAACGTCTCGATTTTTGGATTTCCGAAGCGGTCAAACTCGAAGCTTTTGCTGTAATAGAGCTCTCCGCTTCCGTGTTTCCAAACGATCTCTTGGAGCCGTTGATTTTCATCCCAATGGAGGTTTTTCTGCTTGGAGAGCTTTCCATCTAGACCAAACCATTGAACCGATTCCAATAGAAGATTTTTAGAATAGCGGTAGATCGTTTTTACTCCATCCGAGCGGGTGACGGTCGTAGTGCCCTCTTTTTGTCCCGCTACTGGTGGGTTATAATCCATGTGGTAAAGAGCTGAGAAGCTGTCCTTTTCTCCGACTGGGAATGAGAGGGTCTCAATGCGAAGCAAGCCATTGCATGGCTTACACGTACATTGAAAAGTGGTGTCTTTTCCCACGTAGAAATTGAGGGCAAAGTCATCGCTGTATCCGATCGTTTCAAGGCGGTAGTTACACGTGCTGGCAGCGTCTAGAACGGGTGGGAATGTGAGTTGATAGGCGGATTTTTCATGTTTGTTTTTCCCTTTCCCTGAGCGTTGCGGCTTATGGCCTTGGTAAAGAGCGGCATCCCCCGACGAAGTTTTAATTGAATATTTTTCATCCACTGCAAGAGAGCCCTCGATGTCTAGCGTGGCATAGACAAATCGTTCCTGCGGATCAAGGCTTTCCACTCGAGAGAGAACAAAGGGACCTTTGTAGCTATAGCGCAAGATTTTTCCGCTAGGAAGAGTCTCTTGTTTTAAGCGGTAGAACAAGGCATTGACCTTCTCATAGAGTCTTTTGGTGCCATCGGGAGCCAAAACAACGATCAGATCGCCTTCCACTGCAACCCGGGTATTTCTGGGGTCATAGTGCCCACCACAGTTTTCCCCCGATGCATTGCTGATCCCAAAAGGAGGGGTTAAAAGGGTGGCTTTGCCATTCGAAAAGGCAAAGTCCAGCGTCGTCCCGTTGCTATCGGTCAGCCGAATTTCTCGTCCAGAGACCTTGATAAAACAGTGAGGGAACATCACCCATCCCCGATATTGGGTTTGAAGAGATAGGTGATAATCTCTCTGTTGGCAGAAAGATTGCCACTTGTCGGGATTCAAAAAGGGAGGACTCAAAGAGAGCGGGATGTAGATTCGATGCAGCGGGATACTTTCGGCGCCCTTCGCAATGAGATCTGTTTTTCGCAAGCTGATTTGCCCTGATAACGGGCTGACCGCTCCTCCGATCAAACTGCTATCATCTTGGGCTAAATCTGCGACCTGCTCTGCAGAAGAAGCAGCGATTTCAAAGTCCCGCTCTTGACCAAATAAAAGAGTCGATAGAGCGCAAAAAACAAACGTTAGATTTTTCATACATAACAGCTCTGTACTGGACAAAAAAATAAGTTGATGACAATGGCTCGCTGAAGAGCGATCAGATCTCGTTGTATTTCAAGCATCGAGGTATAATGAAACACATCAGCGAGTTGCAAGCAATTCTATCCAATTTTTTCGATTGACACAAGTGTCGTCTCGACTGTCTAGGGCAAATCATTCAGGCCCTATTCATCGTCAGAACCATAAACCTGACTCAAGTTGCTTCAGCCTTCAAGTCAGAGGTCAAGGAGGAGTCATCGTATCGTAGGGTCTGCCGATTCTTCACGGGTTT